>JACREK010000064.1 GCA_016218275.1 Candidatus Gottesmanbacteria bacterium
AAAGAAAACGCAAAAATTTTCGGAATTCAAATGGCCGCACTGGTGCGTTCAACTCGATTGCTCTCGTTGTCCAATGCGGCCATTAAAAAAGCAATCGAAAAAAGTTGAACGCGGTTTTAATATAGCATTTAGAATGTGAAATGCAAGAGAGGAAAAATTTAAAAGTTATATCTATACTTTTTCAGGTATCGCAAATCCTATTGGGGGTCTTATAGGTAACGATGGTATATATTTATCCCTTGCAGCTAGCAAATCCTGTTCACTCAAAGGACTCCATGGTTTTCCTGTTTCTATATCTCCCTCAAGATATCTAATTTCTGCTGCTGCCTTCTCTTCCAGTGCAAGATTTACAATAGCTGCAATGTCAGCACCACTCACTTGACCCAATTTACTTGCAATTTGTTCCGTATTTAAATCTTGGGCAACTAAACCGCCTTGGTCTTTAGCTTGTTCTAGATGTGTTTTTATATGTATATCTAAAATTTGTTTTACTCCAGAAGGATTTGGGTAATCTACAGTAATTTTTTTTGTTAATCTGCCTGGTCTCAAAAAAGCAGGATCAATCTTATCTGGTTGATTAGTAGCTGCAATCATCGTTAAACGAGGATTGCCTCTTAAACCATCCATATTTTGCAGAAAAACTGCGACCATCTTCTGAGTAGCCTCATGTGCTCCTTCTCTGGGGGGGAACAACACTATCAATTTCGTCTATAAAAGCTATTACATCTTTTCCTTGATCTGCAATTGCTTTTGCTCTGTCAAAAAATCCTTGTACTTTCTGTTCTGCTTCTCCAAACCATTTTGAAACTAAGTCTGTAACTGAAAGTGAAAGAAATTCTGTATTTGCTTCCCTTGCTATTGCTTTGGCAAGTAGAGTTTTACCTGTGCCTGGAGGCCCTTTGAGTAAAATACCTTTTGGTCTATCAACACCTCTCTTGGCAAATACATCAGCATGTTTTATTGACATTACCAATCTTCTCGCTTCCTCTACTGCTCTTGGTTGCCCACCTATATCTGCAAAACTGGGCATTGCTGCTTTTTCTGCCTCTGTAAGCAAATAACCAATATCTTCCTCTGTTTTCCATTTCGAGCGACCAAAAATACCTGAAAATGTGTCTGAGGGTTTCCATTCACCTACTGTGGCTAAATTCTTGTCATCACCGACATAAGTTTCCCAATCAGGTATTTGCAAATCAAGTGTATCGGCAGAAGGTGTACCATTTCGTATATGATAGTATGCACCGATGAAATCGCCTAATACATCTGCAAATCCCGTAACTCGTTTTGCTAAATCTTCTGGTTTGACCGCCTCCATCATGGGTAATTTTTTATCATCTACCAACTCAAAATAAATAGGGTCATTTTCTGATCGAGGCTCTTCTGAAGGCATATTATCATGTTCCCCTTTTCTTACTCTCCATGTCCCCATACTCTTCTCATAGAGATTCATACTAGGATCAAGTTTTTGTTCTGGTTTTTCCTTAGGCGATGACCATCCTAAATCTACTCGGTACTGCAGATCATCTTTTTTTAGTATCATTATTTGAGTCCCAGAGGCAGAGGTGTCGAATTTCACTCCTATACCTTTTTCTCGCAGTAATCTAGCTACTTTTACTACTTCACCTGTTGTATTGAAACCCTTATCTTTCTGTAATCGTGCATCTGAGTAACCCATTTGTCCAGCCAACATATAAGCCACTTTGGGGTCTTTTTCTCCACCTGTTATCTTTGCTATACAACTAAGCTCTGAAGCCACTTCATCATTTAAACTTATCTTTCCAACAGTAAAACCTCTGCGAGGTAACTCTCCCTTTTGCGCTTGGGAAAATGTGTCGTACCAAGTATTAGATTCTTGTACTCTAACTGAAAAAGGTCTAACTGCAACTGCCTCAGGTGATGGGGGGGGTGTCACTGTTAAAGCTTCAATGGCAGCTGGTGAATCCATATTTTAATAATTCCATATTTTGCAGCTAAATTCAAGTAGACAAAATATGAAATAATAATATCTTTTTGTAGTCAGTTTATTTTTAAAATTTTTCTTTTAACTTTTTCAATTATTTTCTGATATTTTTCCACCTCTCCTGTTTCTAGATAACGTGCTATTGGATGATTACACGATTTACAAAATCCTTCAAGAATAATATCGTTTAAATCATTCAAAAATATTTTGTAGTTAATAATTGTTGATTGATATGATGTTTTGCAATTAGCACAGTAACAATACGGAATTATTTTCTGTTCGAAAAGAATAAAATCTTCACCATAAATAAATTCTAAATCTTTTTTTGAGATTTCAATTTTTGTTGCACTCTTCATGATTATTTATTTTATAATTTGAGCAAATCGTAATTTATATAAACTTTCCAGAAAATCTGATCCAGCGTAGCCGGCCAATAAAGACATTCTCCAATCCGCATTTAAAATAAGCCCAGCCATTTGACCGGTGATAATGGAAACGATAATCGTGATGGCAAAACTTTTCCATTGAAATTTAAAGGTGTCAGGATTAAAAGTTTGTGCTTTTGTAATACCTACTAAAGCTCTAACCAATCCTCCCATACCACCTGCTAGAAACTGAAAAGCTGCAAGTTGAAAATTCATAAAAGATCACCTCCTATCAAAAAATTCTGTCAATAGACTTTTCTTCTTATTATAGCAATCAAGAATTTGGTATAGAGTAAACATGGGTGTATAATATAATCTGCAAGTAAATCCTTAGTCGTGGGGTTCCGGATGGTTCCTCATAAAAGCGGCTAAGGTTTTGCGTATTAAGAAAACAAGCCTCTTTCTTCAATAATAATCTTTTTAATTAAGTCATAATAATAACCATCTCCCTGTTCATATTTCCTAAAAATTGCCCAACTGGCAAAATCAACTACCTGAAGAGCTTTTTCCTCACTGGGTGTTTTTATCTCGATCTTCATGATAAGCTTATGCCTGGAATTCAGCTGAGCTTGTAGATAATTTTTAAAATTAGCATTTAAAAACTTATTTGTTTCTCTTTTTGCCGCAATCAATACAACGTTTGTATTTGTATTTAAGAACTTTCTAGTCGCTATTCGATCTAATAGGATATTCGCTACATAATTGTACAGTATATGCTTTTCATCGCGCAGATTTGTATATACTTTTGATTTATTCAAATAAATTGCCATGATAAAGCATTTACTTTGAGCCAACAAAGTTAATAATTTTACTCTAGTAGATGGTTTCTCTTTCACACAGTGGAGAACTCCGCCGCTTAATTTTTTAACCTTCTTTCTTAGGTTTTTATGAATTTTTTTGACTATTTTTTCTATAGGAGCACTATCAGAAGTAAAAAGCATAGTAATAATAAAATAATTAGAACTTCTCTTATGAGGATTAAAACCTAAATCTCCTGACTCGTCCAAAAAGATATATTGGCTCATTTTAAAATTGTATTAGAGAGTGTAATACATGCCTCGACCTTTGCCGAATTTTTTGATAATTCCTCTTTCTACTAACTGTGCAAAATAATCGCCGAGTGTACTTTGTGGAAGATTAAACTTTTGTTGCGCTTCGGTGCTAGTATATTTTCCTTTTTCTTTAACCATTACTACAAGTTTATCTAACATCTTTTGTCTTTTGGCCATCCTAACTTGATTTGCTTTTTGTCTTCTGACTGCTAAAGCCTCTTTAAGTTTTTGGTCTATATCTGTTGGAGTTGATACGGGAGATTGTCCGCCTGCCGGGGCAGCAGGAGTTTGTTGGGTAGGTTGATTAGGTACGGGAGAAATTGGTGATGGTGGAATAGGTGGTTCTATTGGCGGGATATTAATTGATGGTTCTGGAATAACTGTTTGATTTAATAAATCGCCAAAGGTAGTAGAAGGTTTTGAATTTTCAGAAGGTAAGTTACTTGGGTTACTTGAGGAGCTTAAGTCAGAAGAAGGAGGAGCGGGTGGAGCTGTTGCCGGAGTGGTATTTCCGGCAAGAATATCGCCAAAAGTAGTTGCTGGAGCAGGAGAAGGAGGACTCTCGGGTGAAATCGATGGCATTGTAGGCTGTTCTAGTGGCTTTGCTTCAGAAACCGGCTCTGCAGGTTTTTGATTTTCCTGATTTTCTGGAATATCGCTATGGGTATTGTCAAAAGGGACTGATTGCACCTGGGAGACTTGATCTGATGGAAGGGCATTAGAAACAGGTATGTTACTTACGTCGCTTGGGGTACTTAAGTTAGAGCTGGGTGAAGCTTCGGGAACGACACTTGGAGAAGAATCAACAAGTGTAGCAGGAGGCGAAACTGGTGAAGGAGTGGCGTCTGTGGAAGGAGTAGATAAAGTTGGCTCTGAAGGTGCAGCATCCGGAATTGTTGAAACCGGCTCTTCAACTGGAGGTGATGATGAGATTAAGGAATCTGCCGATGGTAAAGTCGAATCGGCCAAATTGGTGGATACCGGCTCTATGGGTGCTGGAACTGAATCCTCCTTCGCTGGCACTTCAGCGGACAAGTCGGCCGGGATGTTTGAAACCGGCTCTGGAACTGGAGCAGAATTATCCATCGGTAGAGCCGATATGGTGGAATCCGGCTCTATCGGCTCGGCAGAAATAGGCTCTTGGGGAGACGGTGGTGCAGAACTAACCGGCTGATCGGTCTGGTCATCTGACATATAGAAACAGTATAGCATTTCTTCTAAAGAGAGCCGGAATGGTGGAAATCGGCTCTAATACAAAAAGGAGATGGCGGCTCCGCTGACCCCGCCCCTCTCGGATAATAGCCTGCTAAAAGGAGGGAGCACGACAGAAAAAGTAACATGATAACAGGACTAACTAAGAGTGCTCCCGACTAGCGCGAACCCACCAAGGAATTCCTATACATTATATATATCAGGCGGGTGAGCCGAACGAGCTAGAACCAATAGCCGGACGCTAGACTGGGATATGATAAAGAAGGCGGGGGCAAAAAGCGGATCACCCCGCCGACTGCAGGAGATAGTAAATACAGTCCTAAAGGTGAGCGAAGGGAAAAAGACTACATGGATGGAAAGAGTAACATCCCGAAGCGAGGAAGATATTGTAAGAGAAACTAAAACAGAAATACTTACGGCAAGCCCGACCCCTAGGAGGGCCTATCGCACAAGGCGGGGTCGCCGCCAACAAATAATCTTGGGTTGGTGGGTGGGTTGATATGGAATCAAAAAGACGCTTACATTTCTTATGGTATTATATTAATAATTACCTTGCTCGCCCGCTGGCGAGTACGCGCGCGAAAAAATAGCGGAGGCGCGGCGTCTAGTCCTGAGCGAAGCGAAGGGCAGCCGCGCCGACGCAAAGGTTTATAAATTTTTGAAAGAGGTTCGAACTTTTTCGTAAATCTCGACCAAAAGAGAAGAAGAGTCTTAAATGGGCTCTTTTTTATTGTATCCGAACGTATCTAGTGGTCTCAATTCGATCTCTCAGGTTACACGAATGGGTCATTAAGAGGTAAATATAGAAAATCAATAGATAAAAAACTCAATTAATTAAGTCAAATTTGAAATAGAGGGGAAATGCAGTATATTTTTGTTCTATTAGCTCTGGTAATTTTTCTCGCTATTATTGGATGGCCAATATGGTTAATTATTTGGGCTCTAATACAGAAAAAGAAGACGGGAAAATTTCCTTGGAAGAAGTTACTTATTGCCGTTATTGTAATTATTATTGGGATATTTCTGCTGGGAGCAATATTTTCTCAAATATTAAAAGGTGTTAGTAAAAATTTTGGAGTAGACTCGGTAAAAGAAATAAATATTCCCAGTAATGAAAAGCCTTCTTCTGGAAGTATAGAAAATCTTAGATTGCCAGACGTGAGGAAATAGAAATATTACTCTTTTTAAGACTTACACGGTTATTCCTCGAGAGGAACGTTGCTAAACGAAGAATCGAGAGGTGTTATTGGATAGTTCTTGACTCATGACGCAAATCACCACAGCACTCGAACAATAAAGGAACGATGCAAGTCTTGATTGAGGCAAAAAGAAAAATCGCGCGCGCAAAAATACGGAAGCGAAATTCAGTTCTAACCCTTCGACAAAGTTTACACTGAGTGAAATCGAGGTGCTCGGGACAGGCTTTTTCGTAAATCTCGATCAATAAATTTTTTTAATAGGTTAATTCTTAACATGTCATTATGTTTTTTGAATATACCTATTTAAATATCTCTCTTCCGGTCGGAAATAGGATATATAAATACGTTGAAATAAATTAGATAGAGAATTTCTTAGGAAGGATCCTCATGTATAGTTCATATGCTTTGTAACCTAGCCACCCACGAGGTAACAACCCAAAAGGAAGCTGTGGATCGTCTTTTAATATGGATAGATACTCTAAAAGTAAGTATTTTAAATTTATTTTTCCTGATCTAGCTTTTTTCATAAATTTTTCATATTTCTCATTAAGCGATTCAAGCTTATATACTTTTATAAGAAGATCATGGATATCAGTTTCTCCGATTCCGCCGTCTTTGCCTATATCTGAAACAATAATTGATGCTTTAATATTATTCTTGTTCACAAAATCATTTAAAATTTCCCTAGGATTATAAGGAATCAACCAAACGCTTTCCTGAAGCGGAGTCGCTTTCAACCTTTTTAAGATTGACCGCAATAGATATCTTTTATTACTCTTCTGTTCTGGTATGTCATAGGTAATAAGATATACTTTACCGTCCCACGGGCGTTTTTTGTGATAAATTGGTATTTGACTTTTAAGTCGTCCTAAACCGAATTTTGTTATTTCAACAGAATATAAGTTTTCTCTTTTTTTATATGTAAGCAATCGTTTTTTAAATAATTGATGCCAGGTAGCTGCTAAAGTGTGATGGTTTATCTCGGATAAAACTTCGTCTGCTTCTCGAAAGGCTTGGTAAACACCACGAGAACCAGATTGACCAAATGATGCTCCGACCAAAGCGATCTGCCAAATTAAAAGATCAGCAAGGGAACCGAAAACTTCAAAACTTATCTTTTTAACAGATAACTTCTTTTTCATAACTTATATATAAATCATTTCCTATCGGAAATCAAATATATAATATTGTATACTGTATACTATGATAATTATGAAGTTAAAGAAATTTGTTCAACCTATTAATTCATTATTACTCGGAAAATCAACATTACCTAGAAAACCAGTATTAATAGACGGAGACACTGTAGTTCTGGAAGGAAAAAGCATGGTCAGACTGCGGCATTTGGATGCTCCGGACAATCCTTTTTGCGGAAGCCGCGAAGCGCGGAAAACTCTTGAAAAATTGGTATTAGGGAAGAAAGTCAGAAATGTGCGTAGTATAAGTTCACCGTTGTTGAAGAAGATATTGAAGAAGCATGGTTTTGTACGGAAAAAGAAGCAATAAAAGCAGGATTTACCAAAGCGCAAACATGCAAATAAGTACGTACCAAACTGTCTATAATCTCGTCAAGAAAATTCCAAAGGGAAAAGTGACTACTTACGGATTGATCGCGGAGAAATTAAGGTTTGTTAACAAAAACATCAATGCGCATGTTGTTGGCTGGATACTGCATAAGAACAATAATCCCCTTGTACCGTGCCATAGAGTAGTAGACAGAAATGGAAGATTGGCACCTAACTTTGCCTTTGACGGGGCAAGAGAGCAAAAAAGACGACTTGAGTCTGAAGGTATAAAATTCACAGATGAAATGCACGTCGATCTGAAAAACCATCTGTGGATTATATAAGAAAGTGATTAACGTTTTGGACTTTGCTTCTTTGCTCTTGCTTTTTGGGCAAAACCGGCTTTTCTTCGTTCTTTGGCTCTGGGGTCGCGGGTCAAAAAGCCTTTTTTCTTTAGGATTAAGCGGAATTTCTCTTTATCTGCTTTTTCCAAAGATCGAGATACCCCATGAATAAATGCACCTAACTGACCAAACAAACCTCCGCCTGATATAATGGCAGAAACTGCAAACCGGCCAACGGTATTAGTGGTACGGAAAGGTTCCATATAAATCCTCTTATTCATTTCACCGGCAAAATACTGTTCTATCGGTCGATTATTTATTATCATCTCTCCACTTTTTATCGTTTGATTCCCTATCGTCACTTCACCGTTTCCAGTGACATACAGCCTCACTCTGGCTGTAGATTCTTTCCGGCGGCCCACAGCCTGATAAAAAGAAGGTTTCTTGGCTGTCTTTTTTTCGACTGGTTTTTCAGTTTTTGCTTCTGTCTGTTGTTTTTTGGGTCTTGGCATAATTTAAAATTTTTAATTTTTAATTTTTAATTTATCTTTATACGGATGATTCTCATCCGCAAATATAAAAAGTCTTTTCAACATCGATGCTCTTAATTTATTTTTGGGTAACATACCTGCTACCGCTTCTTTAATAATCCTTTCCGGATTTTCCGCCAAAACTTGAGCAAAAGTTTTTCTCTTTAAACCGCTTGGATATCCTGAATACTTCATATATATTTTTTGCAGCGGCTTTTTTCCGGTAACAGTAACTTTTGCCGCATTGATAACCACTACATAATCTCCACAATCCAGATGGGGAACAAAATAGGGTTTTGCCTTTCCCATCAGAAGTTGAGAAATATGAGAAGATTCCCGGCCCAATATTTTGCCGCTGGCATCTATCAGATACCACCCCCGTCTAATATCCTGTAATCTGGTAGGTTTGGTTAAAGATAGGTTGTTCATGGTTTTGGTTTTACATTCTTTTCTTTTTCATTTTTCTCTTTTTTTAGTTGTTCTTTTTCAATACTCCATTCAAGAACTACTTTTTCTGAAGAATCTCCTCGTCTTTTGCCAAGTCTTCGCATCCTTACGTATCCGCCAAGTGTATTTTTGAATCTGGGAACTACTTCGTTTATTAATTTATCTACCGCGCTTTTTCTTGCCAGGAAGGAAGAAACTGATGAAAGCGCAGATGCTGAACCGCTTTTGGCATTAGTTACCATTTTCTCCGCTAACCTGTGTATGGCCTTTCCTTTGGCAACAGTAGTTTGAATCTTGCCATAATTTATAAGAGCTAAAATCAGGCTCTTAAATAATGCTTTCCGTTCTTTTATGTCTCTATTTAATTTTCTGCCAAAAACTCGATGTCTCATATGCAATTGTCATTCTGAACGAAGTGAAGAATCCCCTTCTTGATTCTGAAATCGATTGGGATCCTTCTCCCGCTTAGCGGGATCAGGATGACACTACACTGTAAGTGCGATACCTTTCTCACGAAGAACTTCTTCTATAGTTGTAATTGATTTTGTACCCAAGTTTTTGATTTTATATAACTCTTTTTTGGGAGTACCCAAAAGTTGACCGATAGTATCAATGCCTCCATTGTGAAGTGCATTAACTATTCTGGTGGGAATATCCAGTTCTTCCAAAGTCATCTTCAATATTTCTTCAGAAATTGTCGGTGTTACTGCAACACCTTCTGAAGTTTTAGCTTTTGGTTCATAAACCTGCAGGAAATAAGAAACCAAAATTTTCGCAGCCTCTTTCACCGCTTCATATGGAACAACCGTTCCATCTGTCCACACTTCAATAATCAATTTATCCAAATTAGTCATTCTCCCCACACGAGTTGCTTCTACTTTGTAATTTACCCTTATTATTGGCGAGAACAAAGCATCAAGAAGTATATTGCCCAATTCTTTTTTCCCTTCGAATTCCTCTGTAGTCAAAAACCCCACCCCAGGTTCTACAGTCAGTTCCATCGATAGTTTTGCCTTGTTGGTGGTTAATTCTCCTAAATATAAGTCTTTATTGATAACTTCAAGATCTGACGATTCAATTAAACCCGCAACAATCTTCTTCGGACCTTTTACCGAAAGCGTTACCGTAACACTCTTGTCTGTATGTAATTTAAATCTGATTTTTTTAATATTTAAAATAAACTGGACAATATCTTCTTTAAGTCCGGGAAGTGTTGAAAACTGGTGTTTAACACCGTCGATTCGAATTTTTGTAACGGCTGCCCCTTTTAGGGAAGTAAGTAAAACTCTTCTTAAACTATTCCCTAGTGTGTGTCCATAGCCCTGATCTAACGGTTCAATAACAAATTTTCCATAATTCTCTTTTTCAGTCTCAGGTTTAATGGTGAAATTTGGCTCAATCATTTTATCCTCCTTCATCCGCCAGCTGGCGGATTAACGTGAATAATACTCAATAATTAATTGTTCATAAATTGCATCGGTTATATCTTCTCTTTTAGGTAATCTCAATACTTTACCTAACGGACCTTTCCGTTCCAACCAGGCGACAATATTGGGACTTTTATCTTCAAGAAGTTTCTTCACTACGGGAGTATCCATAAGTTTCTGCTTTGCGGAAATCACCATATCTGGTTTGACTTGAAAGGAGGGAATGCTGACTTTTTTACCGTCAACCAATATATGTCCGTGTGTTACATATTGACGCGCAGCAGTCCTTGTGGGAGCCAAACCCAATCTATAAACTGTATTATCAAGCCTTCTTTCCAAAAGACTAAGAAGTACTTCTCCGGTATTGGCTTTATCCCTTGCGGCTTTCTCAAAATATTTTCTGAACTGCTTTTCCATCAATCCGTATATTCTTTTTACTTTTTGTTTTTCGCGTAGCTGCTTGCCATAATCGGATAATTTTCTTCCCCTTTTTTGACCATGTTGACCGGGAATAATTTTCAGCCGTCTCAAAAGTGAGGCATGTGCAGAAAGTCCAGGGGTTTTCAACCCCAGATCTACGCCTTCTCTTCTGGCAAGTCTGTTTTTTGGTCCTTTATATCGAGCCATTTTTATATTCTCCTCTTTTTCTTGGGCCTGACGCCGTTATGCGGCATAGGCGTAACATCAGCTATCATGCTTATATTCAGTCCGGCACTTTTAAGTGCACGCAGTGCTGCATCACGTCCAGCGCCTGGTCCTTTTATATATACTTCAATATTCCTCAAACCAAAATTTGCTACTACCTTTTTAGCCGCTTGATCCACTGCGGTGGTGGCAGCAAAAGGAGTGGACTTACGGGTTCCTTTAAAACCAACTGATCCGGCCGATCCCCAACCCAAAGTATTTCCTTTCTCATCCGTGATAGTGATAAGAGTATTGTTGAAAGTAGCGGTAATATATACTCTTCCTCTTTCAACATTCTTTTGTTGTTTTTTTTGTACCATATTTATTGAGTTTTGCCGCTTTCGGCAGTACCAGGTCCTCCCTCTAGTTTGGCTCTTATTTCCTTTCGAAGCGCGCCAACTGTCTTTCTTTTTCCTCTTTTTGTTCTTGCGTTGGAACGCGTCCGTTGGCCTCGAACCGGTAAGCCTTTTATATGTCTTAAGCCTCTATAAGCACTTATTTCTTTTAACCGTTTAATATTCCCCGCTACTTCTCCTCTTAAATCTCCTTCCACTTTAAAATTATCTTCAATTGTCTTTTGAATTCTGCCTATTTCATCTTCAGACAAATCTTTAACTCTTTTTGCTCCCTCTACTTTGCTTTTTTCCAAAAGAACTCTGGCATTACTTCTCCCAATACCATAAATATAGGTGAGAGCAATATCTACTCTCTTGACGGGAGGTAAATCGAGTCCTGCAATTCTAGCCATAATTTAACCTTGCCTCTGTTTATGTTTCGGATTATCGCAGACGATAAACACTCTTCCGCGTCGCACGACGCTCCGGCATTTTTGACAACGTGGTTTTGCTGCTGCGTGAACTTTCACATTCGCTCCTTTCAGCGTTTACCCTGAGGAGCTTTTGCTCCGAAGGGCTCAGTGTAAACATAGTTTATTATTTCATTCTAAAAACAATTCTCCCTTTGTTCTCATCATAAGGCGTCACTTCCACTTTTACTTGATCTCCCGGCATTATCCTTATATAGTTTATCCTCATCTTGCCGGACAAATGGCAAAGAATAATCTTTCCGTCCGTCAATTTCACACGAAACATCGTGTTAGGTAAATTCTCAACAACTTGACCGATAACTTCAACTGCGCCTTGATGAACCATATTAAGTCAAAACAAGGCAACCGTGGGATGTTACCGCCACGGTCGCTTCAAAGAGTCCTGATATTCTACCATCTTTGGTGGCAATTGTCCATCCATCATTTCCTTTGTATACCACCTCTTTGCTTCCCATGTTATAAATTATCTCTATAGCCAAAACCATACCCGTGACAAGCTCAGGTGTCATCTCTCTTTTGCCTTTTGTAAAACACGGTATTTCCGGCTCTTCATGAAGCTCTCTACCCACGCCATGTCCAACTAAAGTCTTCACAACTGAATAATTTGCTCCTTCAACATTATCCTGTATCGCTTTGGATATATCATAAATATAATTTCCTAATTTAACTTGTTTAATCGCCTCTCTAAATGCTTTCTCTCCGGTTTCTAAAAATCTATCAACCTCATCCTTTCCACTTTCCATTTTCCACTTTCCATTTTCCACTTTTATCGTCCATGCGGCATCAGTATGAAAACCTTGGTAATAGACACCGCAATCTATACCCACTACATCCCCTTCGGCTATTTTGTAATCGGTAGGAATTCCATGAACGACTACGTCATTCACACAGGCACAAATTGTCCATTTATACCCTTTTACTCTTTTGAAAGAGGGAGAAGCACCTTTTGAAACAATCAGATTTTGAGCCAACTCGTCAAGATAAGAAAGTTTGACCCCGGGTTTTGCTTCTTCCCGAACAGATTTCAAAACATCTTTCAATATCTTTCCCCCAATCTTCATAATTTCAATCTCCTGTGGTGTTTTAAGATGGATCATTGGGGGAATTTTAATCCTTGTAAGATATTTTTAAATACTATTTCAGGTGTATTATCTCCCTCAATTTCAAGAACTAATTTTTTTTCTCGAAATAATTTCAAGACTGGCTCCTCAAGCTGTCGATAAGTTTTAAGCCGCTGTAAAATTCTTTCTGGAGTATCATGTAAAAGTTTACTACCGGTAAAAAGAGGACGTTTTCTTTTTAAGAGACGCTTTTGAGCTTCTTCATCACTTAGTTTCAAATATATCAATTTGTCTATTTTATATTCAGATTTTTGGGTTTCGCGCAGTAAAAATTTTGCCTGGTCCAAGTTTCTGGGAAAACCATCCAGAATGAATCCCTTCTTGGCCTGCTTTGTGGCAAGCTTTTCCCGTAAGAGTTCAAACATGTCTTTATCTGAAAGATACTTACCCGAAGTCAGTGCGAGTCGAGCAGCATTGCCAAGTTCCCCTTTATTTTTTATGGCTGCCTCTCTGACTAAATCACCTGCAGTAAAAACCGGCAAATTTAAAAAATCCCCCAAAAGTTTGGCCTGCGTTCCTTTTCCCGAACCTTCTGGTCCATAGATAATGATATGCATAAGTTACCTAAGTTACTTAAGTCACTTAAGTGACTTATTTAAGAAATCCCTCGTAATTTCGCATAAGAAGTTGTGCTTCGATAGCTTTAACTGTCTCCAGTACTACGGAAACTACTATCAAAATTCCCGTACCTCCGATAGTCAAAGAAGAAATACCGGTTGCTTGTTTCATGATAGCAGGCAGTATCGCCACCAATCCCAAAAATATGGCTCCGGCTAGGGTAATTCTCGTAAGAATGTAATTAAGATAGGAGGCTGTAGGTGATCCCGGCCGGATACCGGGAATAAAACCTCCGTATTTCTGGATTTCTCCTGAAATCTTTTGAGGATTGAATGTAATTGCCGTATAGAAGTATGTAAACCCAATCACCAGTAAGAAATAGACAAGATTGTAAATGACTCCTCCGGTATTAAAGGCAGTCACTATCATGCGGGCAAAATTAGCGATGAACTGATTGGGAATAAGCTCCACAAATCGTCCAACCAGTGTCGGCAAAAGCACTATCGAAACTGCAAAGATTATCGGTATTACACCTGCCTGATTTAATCGGAGCGGCAAATAAGTGGTAGTGCCTCCGTACATTTTATTTCCCCTGATTCTTTTTGCATAATGCACAGGTACCTGCCTTACGGCTTCATTGATAAAAACAATACCTGCCACTACCAAAAAGCCCAAAAATAGGAAAACTATTGCGTTTACAAACAATTCCTGATTGACCACAGAGATTGCCTGGCCTGCAACTACTGGCAGTCTTCCTACGATTCCGGCAAAGATAAGAAGTGATATACCATTTCCCACACCGTACTCGGAAATCAATTCTCCTAACCACATCAGAATTATTGTTCCTGCAGTCATGGTAATAATCATTGACAACAAAGTGATTGGCGGAAGAATATCAATTATTCCCTGACTTTTAAGAAGTGCATACATTCCCAATGATTGTATTGCAGCCAAAGGCACTGTCAAAAGTCTGGTATATTGATTTATCTTCTCGCGACCCCATTCTCCTTCTTTCGATAATTCTTCAAGACGGGGAAACACCATAGTAAGCAGTTGTAAAATTATCGATGCATTTATATAAGGGTTAAGCCCTACTGCCATAACTGAAAAGTTGGCAAGAGTACCTCCTGAGAATATATCCAAAAGTCCCAAAAATTCATTTTGAGAAAAAAGACTGCGTAATTTTATCAGGTTTACTCCCGGAATAGGTATGTGAGCAAAAATCCTAAATACCAGAAAGATAAATGCGGTTAAAAGAATTTTCCGTCGAAGTTCCCGCGTTTTGAAGGCATTGATTATAGGAGTTAGAATTTTATTCATGAGATTTATCTGTCTCTATTTTACCCCCTGCAGCCTGAATTTTCTTAGCTGCCCCGTGTGAACAAGGTAATTTTATAGTCAAAGGTACTTTGATATCACCGTCTCCTAGAATTTTTATTCCATACTCTTTTGCATCTTTCTCCTTCACTATATGATTTTTTATTAAGAATTCCAAATCTACAACAGAATGCGGCGGTAGGAAATTAAGATACTTCAGATTAACTACTAAATGTTTGCGGGATAGCGGTAAATTGCGATACTTTCCTCTGATAAGAGGGAGACGCCGAACATGTGCCAATTGCCCGGCACTAAAAGTCAGCGAAACTTTTCCGCGCGCATTTTGTCCCTTAGTTCCTCGACCGGCAGTTTTCCCTCTACCGCTGCCATGTCCTTGACCGAGTCTTTTTTTACCTCTTTTTGTAATCTTGGGTAAATTATTTAATGTAATCATACTCTTTGATGTAATCTCCTTAATGCCTTAAATGTTGCATAAACATTTGACGCTTTGTTATCGGTTCCCAATATTTTCGACACCACATCTCTTATTCCTGCGGCTTCCACTACTGCTCTCACCGCGCCGCCTGCTCTTATTCCGGTTCCAGCTGGAGCTGGTTTAAGGATAATTTTGGCCGCGCCAACCTTGATTCTTACCTCATGAGGAATTGTTGTCCCAACCATAGGAACAGCAATCAGATGTTTTTTGGCATAGGACATCCCTTTCTTGACGGCAGAGGAAACATCCGCAGCCTTGCCCAAACCTACTCCGACTCGTCCTTTTTTATCTCCAACTACGACCAATACGGAGAAACCGATTTTATTTCCTCCTTTTGTCTTTTTGGATACTCTGTTTACTTGAATTACTTTTTCTTCAAACTCAACAATTGGCGATATAGTTACGTTGTCCATATTTATTTAATAAATTTTTAAAAATTTAAACCGCTGTCTCTTATGCCTTCGGCAAAAGATTTTATTCTCCCATGATATTTATAACCGCTCCTATCAAAAACAATTTTTGTGACTTTTGCCTTTTTTGCTTTTTGGGCAAAAAAATTACCCAGGAGTTTCGCTTTTTCACTTTTTGTTATTCCGGATTTGGAAGAGCCGGCAATGTCCTTTTCATTTACAGCAACAATAGTTTTTCCTGTCGCATCATCAATTAACTGAGCATATAAATATCTACTGGACCGGTATACCGATAACCTGAGTCTGTTTGACATACGAATTTTTTTTCTGGTCCGTAAACTTCTTCTAAATTTTCCTTCTATATGTTTTGTGATCATATGAATACAACATTAATCTTACTTTGCGGAAGCTGTACCTACCGCTTTGGCTGCTTTTCCTAATTTCTTCCGTATATATTCTTTCTCATATCTTATACCTTTTCCTTTATACGGTTCGGGTGGTTTAAGACGACGAATCGTCGCAGCAACCTCTCCAACCAGATATTTATCAACTCCTAAAACTACAATTTTATTTTCATTCACTTTAAAAGAGATGTTGTCGGGAGCTTGAATTTTTACCGGGTGGGAAAAACCGAGATTTAAAATTAGTTCCCGACCATCACTCTCCGCTCTATATCCAACACCTACTAATTCCAACGTCCTAGACCACTGATTTTTGACTCCGGTTACGGCATTTTGCAATAGAGTACGAAATAAACCATGTATCTCACCGCTTTCAGCATTTCGGGTTTTCACCTCTATTTGGTTTGCCGTGTGTACCACTTCAATATCTGAAGGAATAGGAAGTTCCATCTTTCCCACAGGCCCTTCAATTTGTATTTTATCCTTGGCTAAATTAACCTTTAAATCTGCATCTAATATTATTGGTTTTTTTCCTATTCTTGACATATTCGTTCCCTTCGGTCACTCAATGTAAACATATTCGTTCCCTTCGTTCCTCAGGGTAAACCCTTCGGTCACTCAATGTAAACACAATTTTTACCAAAGTTTACATATTAACTCGCCGCCCAGACCAAGTTTCCGCGCTTGCCTTCCTGTCATTACTCCCGCTGAAGTAGAAACAACAGTCGTACCTATGCCGCTTAAAACTTTGGGAATTCTATTTTTTGCCGCATAAACTCTTTTTCCGGGTTTACTTACTCTAACAACCTGGGTAAACTTGGGTATTTTATTATCATATAACAATTCAACCTGTAATAACTTTTTTTCTTTGTCTTTCAATATACCTACATTGCCTATGTAACCTTCTTTAGACAAAAGCCGGGCAAGTGCTTCTTTAATATTACTGTGAGGTAAAACAACAGTATTTTTATGGGCAGCATAACTGTTCTTTATCTGTATAAAAAAATCAGCGATTGGATCAGTCGTCATATATAAATTTTACCAGGAAGCTTTAACCACTCCCGGTAATTCTCCTTTATGGGCAAGCTCCCGAAAACATAACCTGCATAAACCGAATTTCCTCATATAACTTCTGTTTCTACCACAGAGCTGACAACGGTTCTTTGCCCTTGTCGAATATTTTTGTTTTTTCTTAAATTTAACTATATCTGAAACTTTAGCCATTCTTTGACTCCTTACGGTTTACCCTGAGCCCGCTCCATAGAGCGGGCGAAGGGCATTCCCAACACTTCAAGTAATCTTTTTGCTTCTTTGTTATTTTTAGCTGAAGTTACAAAAGTTATTTCAAGACCCCTGATTTTGTCAACTTGACTGTACTCAATTTCCGGAAAGACAATCTGCTCAGAGAGTCCTAAAGTATAATTTCCTTTTCCATCAAGACCAGAATCAGAAATTCCCCTGAAATCCCTTATCCTAGGCAGTACTATTTTTACAAATTTCTCAACAAAATCATACATTCTTTTTTCCCTTAGAGTGACTTTTAGTCCTATCGGTTCGCCTCTTCGCAATTTAAATGAAGATATATCATGTTTGGCTACACAGACAACTGGTTTTTGCCCGCAGATAGCTGATAGTTGAGCATTCATTGTCTCTATCGCCTTTTTATTCACTAAAGCCTCACCCAGACCTATATTGACCACGACTTTTTTAAGTCTTGGGATTGCCATAACATTTTTGATAGACAAATCATGCGCTAATTTTTTCTTTCCTTCTTCCTGATATTGCTTATAAAGATTTGACATAATATTTTATATAGTCGAGTCGCATTTATGACATACTCTTTCTTTATCGCTTTTGGTAATTTTATAACCTACTCTAGTCGGTTTACCGCATTTCGGACAAAGCAGAGCAATATTTCCAAAGGGAATAGCTCTGGGAAATTCTACAATTCCTCCGGGATTTTTTTCATCTCTTTTTTTCAGATGTCTTTTAAATATATTTAATCCCGGCAAAAGTACGGCATCTTTTTTGTAAAAGATCTTTTCTATTTTACCCCGTTTACCCCGATCTTTTCCGGCCGTAACAATAACTTCATCACCTTTTTTAAATTTCATAAGTGACAATCAATATACCTCCGCTGCCATGGAGATAATTTTTGTAAATCCTAAATCCTTAAGTTCACGAGCTACGGGCCCGAAAATTCTTGTTCCTCTGGGATTCTTATCTTTTGGATTATCAATCAAAACAACTGCATTATCATCAAAACGGATATAAGAACCGTCACTTCTTCTGGTTTCTTTTCTGCATCTTACAACAACTCCCTTTACTTTCTCATGAACTTTTACTACTCCTGTCGAATCAGCTTTTTTCACTACACAATTCACTACATTGCCTATATAGGCAATTTTTCTATTACCAAATCCCAATACCTGAATGACAGAGAGTCTATGTGCTCCGCTATTGTCAGCTGCCTCCACAATTGAACGTAATTGAATCATATTTATTTGATAACCTTATAATGTTTATCTTTTGAAATCGGCCTGACGGAAACAATTTTTACCGTATCTCCTTCTTTAACCGATGAGTCTTCATTATGCACTTTATATCTGGTTGAACGATGCATAATCTTTTTATAAAGCGGATGTACGTTTTGTCTGACGACTTCCACAATAATTGTCTTTGCCATTTTTGTAGAAACAACTTTGCCTGTTAATGTTTTCATACTTTGCTTATCTCCTTGTTTCTTAAACTTCCTAAAATGCGTGCGATATCTTTTCTTTTTTGATGAACCAACATTACATTTTTCAACTTTCCCGCTTTTTGTTGTACTGTAATTTTTTCGAGTTCATTTTTATATTCTTTCAATATTTTTGATAACTCTTCTTTTGTTTTTGAAAAGATTTCTTTTATATCACGCTTTTTCATTTTGATCTCCTTTATATACCCTTCTTACTGTATCCGCCAACTGGCGGATCAGTCTAGAAGGGTTTATACTGATTGCAATTTCAAGTGCAAGAAGTATATCCTCTCTTTGATAACAACTTCGTTCTTACGGGCAATTTGGAAGCTGCAGCTCCTAATGCTTCCATAGCCAGTGCTTGTGGAATTCCGCCCATTTCAAAAATTATCCTTCCGGGCTTAACCACCGCTACGTAATCTACGACATCTCCTTTTCCTCCTCCCATCCTCACTTCTGGCGGTTTGTCTGATATTGGTTTTGCCGGAAAAATCCTTATCCATACCCGGCCCCCTTTGGCAGTATAACGGGTCAAAACACGTCGTCCTGCCTCTATTTGACGCGATGAAACCCAAGCGGAAGTTGTAGCTTTTAAGGCATATTCGCCAAATGCTATTTCAGTCCCCCTTAAGTCTTGACCTCTCATTGTTCCACGAAATTGTTTTCTATATTTTGCTCTTTTTGGCACTAACATAGGTTATTAAATTTTTTTACAAATCCATACTTTTACGCCAATATATCCTGATTTAGTTAATGATGGTATGGCAGCGAAATCTACGTCCTCTCTTATGGTTGATAAAGGAATAGACCCAAATTTAAAAGTTTCCCTGCGAGATATTTCTGCTCCGCCAATTCTTCCTGCAAGCGCAATTTTTACTCCTTTTGCCCCGGCAGTTTTTACCTTCTCTAAGGCAAAAGAAACTACTCTTTTATGCGGCAGCCTTCTGGCCAGTTGTTCTGCTATTTGGCTTGCCACAAAGAAAGCCGCCAAATACGGTTCTTTAACAGGCTCTACTCTCACATCTATCCGGAAATCTTTTGCTTTGACGACTTTTCCGATACTCTTTGCATGAGCAAAAATTATATCGACAATAAATTTTTTTATTATTTCCATTCCGCTCCCGCCACGACCTATCACCATACCGGGTCTGACCACATGTAATATAATATTTATCTTATTTATGGAACGCTCTATCTCTACTTTTACTATTCCGGCTGGCTGCAATTTCTTAAGCAGTGCTTGACGCAATTTTGCATCTTCAACTACATAATTTTTATATTCATGGGGTCCGGCAAACCACCTTGATTCCCAAGTATATAATGGACCCAGCCGAAATCCTTTTGGATTAATCTTTTGTCCCATTTTTGCTCCTCTCTTCCTGTTTTTCGGGCAGACTTTTTTTTGCTTCTTCTAACTTAATGATTATATGTGTCGTTCTTTTTTTTATCTGATGAGCCATCCCCCGTGAAACCGGCTGCCATCTCTTGAAATTCGGTCCTTTAAGTATCTCTACAGCTTTAATCCGGAGAGAAGATTTATCCTGTTTCAAATTATTGGTATGATTGGAAACAGCTGATTTAACCGCAGAAGATAACAACTTGCCACCTTTATTTGATAAAACAGATAATCTGTCTATTGCATCAGATGGCGCAAGACCTACTATCGCTTTTCCCAATTCCCTCAATTTCTTGGGTGAGTAATGTAAAAATTTGATAGATGCACTTGCTTTCACATTCGCTCCTTTCAGCGTTTACCCTGAGGAGCTTTTGCTCCGAAGGGCTCAGTATAAACATAGATTTTTATGTTTTCTCAAGTATACGCTTGGTCACTTGTCCATGACCTCTAAAAGTTCTGGTAGAAGAAAATTCACCTAACCGGTGCCCTACCATGGCTTCTGTTATAAAAAATTCGATAAAATTTCTTCCATTGTAGACAGCCATCTTTGAACCGACGAATTCTGGCGGAATCTGACAACTCCTGTCCCAAGTTTTTACAGGAGCATTCTTTCCAGAATTTTTCTGTTCCAATACTTTCTTTAGTAATTTTTGATTAATATATGGTCCTTTTTTCAGACTTCTGCTCATTTTTTGCTCCTTTTTTGTACTATCAACTTATCGCTATATTTTCCTTTTTTCCTAGTTTTAAGACCTCGCGCAGATTTTCCCCATGGAGTCTTTGCCTGCTTAAGACCTTCACCTGACCTTCCTTCTCCACCACCGTGAGGATGAGATCTGGGATTTTGAGCAGTTCCCCGAACTTTGGGTCTTATACCCATATGTCTTGATCTTCCGGCCTTCCCCAACATTTCGGTTTTCCTCTCAACATTGGCTAACTGTCCGACAGTTGCGTAACAATTATTGTGTATTTTTCTTACCTCACCCGAAGGAAATCTTACTTGAGTAAAAGCGTCTTCTTTTGCTAAAACATAAGCAGCAGTACCTGCACCTCTGACTATCTGTCCTCCACACTTTTGGTGTAATTCAATATTATGTATCGGGGTACCAATTGGAATTTTAGCAAGAGGTAAACTGTTCCCCACTTTTGCGGAAGCTTCTTCGCCTGAATTGACAGTATCACCAATATTCAAACCGAGCGGCCTTAAAATATACCTTTTTTCTCCATCTGTATATTGAACTAAAACAATATCAACATTTCTATTGGGATCGTATTCAAACGCCAATACTTTCCCCGGTACATTGACTTTATCTCTTTTAAAATCAATCTCCCGATAGTATCTTTTTTCTCTTCCGCCCTGGTGCCTTGAGGTTATTCTGCCAATATTATTCCTCCCGGAATTTTTGGGTAGAATAGAAATGAGGGATTTCGGTACAAAATAATTATCTATCATTTTTCTTTTTCTCCTGTCTCAAATAAATCAATTTTCTCACCTGAAGATAGTTTCACTCTGGCCTTTTTTGCATCAGGCCTATGAACTACCATACGTTTTCTCCCAACAATTCTTTTTTTCCCTTTAATCTTAGTTGTAGTCACATCTTTGACATGCACATTAAAAATTCTTTCTACCGCCTGAGCAATCTGTAACTTTGAGGCTACTTTATTCACCATAAAAGTAAACACACCGTTACTTACGTCATGAAGAGATTTTTCTGTAATAATTGGTTTAATGATTATTGAACTTTCTTCCATATAGCAATTTACTTTTTCTTAAGGCTTCTTTTTGGACGAGATTTTGCACCTTCATCTGCTTTCTCTTTCTTTATCAAATGGTTCTTAAGCACACCAACAGATTCCTTCATAAATAATATATTCTGGTTTGCCAAGAGGTTATAAGTATTCAGAAGTTTTGCTTGGGTCATATTTAAATTTTCCACATTTCGACCGGCATAGATGATATTTTTAACAATATCTGGAAGCACTAATAATGTTTTTTTTGCTAAATTGCCATCTTTTTTGGTCAAGGCTAAATTCTTAAGTAAACTGACAATATTTTTGGTCTTTGGCTCTATGGACTCTAAGCCGGAAATTATATTGAGATTGTCGTTTTGATATTTATCTGTCAATGCGGAAAAAAGCGCCAATTGTCTCATTTTCGCAGGAAGTTTAAGCGAATAATTATAAGGTTTCGGTCCGTGAGCCACACCTCCGCCTATAAATATTGGAGCTTTTATATCTCCATGACGGGCTCTGCCGGTTCCTTTCTGCCGATATATTTTTCTGGTAGAACCTGTCACTTGTGTTCTGGTTTTGACTGCATGGGTGCCTGCCCTTTGATTTACCTGATAAACCCTGATTGCTTGGGATAGAAGTATAGGATTAATCTTTGCGGCAAAAATTTCCTCGGGTAAACTCATCTTGCCTATTATCTTGCCTTTAAGATCATAAACATTTGCTTCTAAATTCTTTTTTGATTCTTTTTTTTGCTTATTCGTATCTACTTTTCTTGGCATATTTCATTTTGATTACAGGACTTACGCAAACTGTCATTGCGAGGAGAGATCCCTCACTGTCATTGCGAGCGGAGCGAAGCAATCTCTAATGACAGTTCGGGACAAGCTCCGCAATCTTTATTTATAAAGATTGCCACGCCCCTTCGGGGCTCGCAATGACAACCTAAATCTAAAATTATTGCGTAAGTACTGTTGATTAATTAATCTTTTTCTCTATTACTAACAAAGCATTTCTTCCTCCAGGCACCAGTCCTGAAACTGTCAGAATATTTTTCTCTACATCGATACTCACTACTTTTAAGTTCTTGACAGTAACCGTATCGCTGCCCATTCTCCCGGCCATCCTTTTGCCTTTATAGACACGGCCCGGTGTGGTAGTTTGGCCAATAGAGCCTGGAGACCTCTCTCTATCTGACTGGCCATGAGTTCTGGGTCCTCCTTTAAAATGATGTCTTTTCACCACACCCTGAAATCCTTTGCCTTTGGAAATACCTGTAACTTGAATGGTATCTCCAGCGGTAAAGATGTCTCCCACTTTTACCTCTGCTCCCGGCTTTAAGTCACCTAAGCCTGTCCTGAGCGAAGTCGAAGGATTACTTAAGTCACTTAAGTGAATCTCCCTAAGAAAACGGGGTGGATTTTTGTCCAACCCCGCTTTTTTCAGATGTCCTAATTCTGGTTTGGTAATAGTTGCGACTCTTCGGGTACCAAAACCAAATTGTATCGCATTATAACCGTCTTTGGCAGCAGTTTTGGCAGCCACAACCAGACAAGGAGTAGCAAGAATCCTTGTTACAGGAATTCTTTTACCCTCTGCGGTAAAGCTCTGTGATTGGTCAATTTTTTTACCTAATATTGCAGATATCATATATTTATACTGAAACAAACCGCAGTTTTTTTAGTATAAAAACAAAATTAGCCCCGGATAGGGGCTAAAAAAATCCCAAAATCCGAATTCTTATTTATTTAGCGGTGTTGATTCACCTCCATGTTTTAACTTTTTCACTCCCTTCTACATTTTGACTTCTATATCCACACCCGCAGGAAGTTCCAGATGCATCAAAGAATCGATAGTTTTATCCGTCGGCTCAATAATGTCTATAAGACGCTTATGAATTTTAATCATAAACTCTTCTCTGCTGTCTTTATCCGTAAAAGGAGATCTGGCCACCGAAAAGTGTTGTCTATCGGTCGGCAGCGGTATTGGACCCACAACACGCGCTCCGGTTCTAACAGCCGTATCCAATATTTTTTGGCAGGAATCATCAATGATTCTGCCGTCATAAGCTTTTAAACGTACACGAATTCTTCCCTTTGGCATTTGTTACTTAAGTATTTTTGTGATAACACCAGCACCTACCGTATGACCGCCTTCTCTTACTGCAAATCTCTGGCCCTCTTCCAAAGCAACAGGCACAATCAGTTTTGCCGTCATTTTGATGCTATCTCCGGGCATGACCATTTCAACTCCTTTTGGAAGTGTAATCTCACCTGTGATGTCTGTAGTCTTTATGTAAAATTGAGGTCTGTAACCGGTAAAAAACGGCGTGTGTCGTCCGCCTTCTTCTTTAGTAAGAACGTAAATCTCTGCCTCAAATTCTGTATGAGGAGTGATAGAACCTGGTTTGGCAATTACCTGACCGCGCTCTACCTGATGTTTTTCAACACCCCGAAGAAGAAGTCCTACGTTATCTCCGGCCATTGCCTCATCCAAAGTCTTTCTGAACATTTCAACGCCTGTAATCACCGTTTTTTGCGTTGCTTTTATACCGACGATCTCTATTTCTTCATTTACTTTTACTTTTCCTCTTTCTACCCTTCCGGTAACTACCGTTCCTCGACCTTTAATGGAAAAGACGTCCTCCACTGGCATAAGGAATGGTTTTTCTGTATCTCTTACAGGTGTAGGTATATTCTCATCTACTGCCTTCATCAGTTCTTCAATCGATTTAACAGCCTCAGGATCTCCCTGCAATGCTTTTAAAGCACTGCCTCGAATAATCTTCACTTTATCCCCTGGAAATTTGTATTTGGTTAGGAGCTCTCTAACTTCCATTTCTACCAAATCCAAAAGTTCTTTGTCGGAAACCATATCGACCTTGTTCAAAAAGACTACAATTGCCGGCACATTTACTTGTCCAGCAAGTAATATATGCTCTCTGGTTTGTGGCATAGGTCCATCCGGAGCGGATACCACTAAAATGGCGCCATCCATCTGGGCGGCGCCCGTAATCATATTTTTGATGTAATCTGCATGTCCCGGAGCATCAATATGGGCATAATGACGCTTTTCGGTTTCGTATTCTGAATGATGGATATTAATAGTAACGCCCCGTGCTTTTTCCTCTGGAGCGTTATCTATTTCTTCGTATTTTAAAGCTTTGGCAAGTCCTTTTTTAGCCAAAACATGGGTAATAGCAGAAGTCAATGTGGTTTTACCGTGATCCACATGACCGATAGTACCTATATTAAGATGGGGTTTGGTTCTTTGAAAAACACCAGTTGACATATAATTTTTCTCCTTTTAGAAACTCTTTTATGAGTTTTACGAGTATTAGAGTTTCTTAAACCCGCCGAAGCTTTAGCGGAGGCGGGCCAAACCTTTATAATAAAATGCTAAATAAAAATTCTCCCAAGATATTTGGGGCAAGGGAAATTATACAATATGGATTCTTTTGACGCAAGAGGTACATTACTTCGATTATTTTATTCAAGTATAATGAATTTAATTTATCGTGTGGCGGAAGGATTGGTTGCGGAAACTATTTTTTCAGTGATGTTTTTGGGGACTTCTTCGTAATGTGACGGTTCCATATAGTAAGACGATCTTCCCTGGGAAAGACTTCTGATGGTGGTGGCATAGCCTGATAGTTCTGCAAGGGGTACCACTGCTAATATTACAGTTACATGGCCTCTTTTTTCAGTTCCTAGTATTTGGGCGCGCTTGCTTGACAGATCACCAATGATTGTACCCATAAATTCATCAGGTGTTGTCACTTCTACTTTCATGATTGGTTCAAGTAAGATAAGACCTGCCTGTTTTACGGCATTTTGAAGAGCCATACTGCCTGCAATTTTGAAGGCAATATCTGAAGAATCAACATCGTGTAAGTACACTAAGTACACCTCTAAGGTGTATTCCTATTGACACCTTTGGTATTGTGGGATTAATTTACTTCAAAATCACTTTTCATGTTATCATGTTTTAAAACATAGTAACATGAGTTATTTATAAATTTCCCTCCTGTGGCCGAGGCGAAGGATAATCAGTAATAATGCTAGAATGAGGATATGGAAAAATGGAAAATTGAGTATTAC
>JACREK010000068.1 GCA_016218275.1 Candidatus Gottesmanbacteria bacterium
AATTTGATGACAAGATCCTTGATCTTTAATAATTATTTCCATTGAGCATAATGTTGATAGTTGCTCTAAACCTTCTTCAACTGTCAAATCAAAAATTATCCAAGCTCGCTGCAGATGGCGAGCTATCATGTTATGTCCCACATTAGTCTACCCCTAATTTCCCAGAATAAAATACCTCTAAAAAATCAAAGGTTTTCCCACTCCTGAATAATAATTTCGATTAATTTTTCATCAATCATGGTTTCTTTATTCTCTGCGGCGCGGTAAAGAGATTCATGCGCCAAGGCGTCAATGATCCGGGGCAGACCTTTGGAATAATTAAACAGCAGAACGATAGCTTCGTCGGTAAAAACCGGTTTAGTTCTGCCGGCTAATCTTAGCCGGTGCATAAGATAAGGTTTTACTTCATCCTGTTCTAATCCTGTCAAATGATAAGAGAACGAGAGTCTTTGCTTTAAGGCGGCGTAGGGGGAAAGTTTCAGCCGCGCTTTAAGAACTGGATGTCCCAAAAGAAAAATAGAGAAGTAGTTTTTGGAATCCATTCTGAAATTAGTAAGCAGCCGGATTTCTTCAAGAACGCCGTCGCTTAAATTTTGGGCTTCGTCAATGACCAGAATTGGTCTCAATTTCTGTTTGCGGAAAAGGTCTTTCAGTTCGGTTTTTACTTGAGCGGTGACATCTTCAATGAAGAATTTGGGCACCAGCCCCATTGCCGCGGAAAGCAGCCGAAAGAAACAGCGGGCGCCGCGGACAGTTTGCGACAGATAAAAGGATTTGTACGAGTTATCATCTAAAGAATTAAGGAAGTCCCGCATAAAAGTATTTTTGCCGCTGCCGACTTCTCCGGTTAAGAGAGCTATTCCTTGAGTATCCAGAAAATGAAGGCAGCGCTTTTTGAGATATTCCAGCTGGCGGGAGAAGAATATTTTTTCAATATCTTTTCTAAATGGAAAATGAGTGAACCCAAAGAATGCTCTCATGATTTCCCCTCCCGCGCTTTTTGATGAGTTTCCACTATCTTTTCCAGATAAAACGAAATGTGCTGTTTGGTTCCCTTGAGTTTAATGAGATTTTCTAAAGTATCCATTGCCAGCTCTCGATTGAAAGGGCCATAGGTATCAAAATATTTTTGAACCTCTTTTCTTTCAAAAGACGAGAGGTGAAAACCTTTACGTTCTAACATGGTCAGTAAATCAACCAGAGTAAAGCGGTCGTCTGATGGTATTGCCCTTGGACCAAAAAGAAGTTCTTCTTTTTGGTCTTTATGTTCTGCCACCAATCTTTTCAGATAATCAACTCCGGTTTTAACTTTCCCTTCCGGAGCTTCTTCTTTCTTCCGGCGATGAGGCGGAACTCTTAAGATTTTGGCTTGCTGGAAGAAATCCCCAGCCAGATAGACTTTGACAGTTCCCAAATCATCTG
Source organism: Candidatus Gottesmanbacteria bacterium (assembly GCA_016218275.1). Taxonomy (GTDB): domain Bacteria; phylum Patescibacteriota; class Microgenomatia; order 2-02-FULL-39-11; family 2-02-FULL-39-11; genus JACREK01. The sequence continues at coordinate 1,423 of JACREK010000068.1, forward strand.
GGTCAAAACGGATTTCGATTTCCTGCCTTGCTAAAGCCGGCATGACCTCATAATAGGTGCCCATCAGTTGAAAGGTGCAGTCTTTATGAACATGCCGCTTTTCTCGATAGAGAAAAGCGTCTTTGAGTTCTTCTTCCGACGGATAACGCAGTTTGTCTTTATGAGCGAGAAAAACCTCAATCGGCTGGGCTTTGATGCCAGAATGAACTTTCCGGTGATATTCCAATTCCAACCAGGCCCAGAAAGCTTGATTGAGCTGTTCAAGGGTTAAAATATTGCTGATGTTAACTTCTACAAGGAATGAAGAACGTACATAGCCAAAAAATTTTTCAATTTTACCCTTTCCTTCTGGAGAATAAGGCCGGGCAAACATTAATCTGATCCCTAAGTTCGCGCAGGTGGTTTCTAAATGTTTAGACGAATATATTTGTCCGTTATCCACATAAATTTTCTTGGGCAGTCCCATTTTCTGAATTGCCTTGCGCAGACAATGTTCCAGATTGGGGAGTTTGGCTTCAAAGAAGAACTGAGCATGCAGTATCATCCGGCTGCAGTCATCCAGCCAGGCCAAAAGCTGCGTTCTGATTCCATTTTTAGGCTTATCCTGATTATTGTACTGGGGACTTTTTGGATCGGGAAGATACGGCCCATACATTTGATCCGATTGCCAGAGGTCATTGGGCGATTCAGCCTGGAATCTTTGCCAGTGCCCTTTTTCTTTGGGGATTTTAGAAGTTAAATGTTTGCGCTGGAAGATGCGGTGCAGAGTTGATTTCTTTAATTTATTCACTTCAACCATCTTTTCTCTTTCTAAAATCTTGATGATGGCGTAAAGGGTTCTCTGGGGAACTTCAATCTTTAAATCGCAGGCTTTTTTGATAATATCTTCAGATACCGCTCTGGATTTGCCATAATCGCTCCGGCTTTTATTTCCCAATCCCACAAAACCATACTTGCGGTAACGTTTGTACCAGCTGCGGATAGTTTCCCGGCTGAACTGGATTTCCTTGAATTGTCCGTTTGGCTGAACAAACGGCAGTTGATGCTTTTTGCCGGCAATCGCGTTAAAGATCTCTTTTTTCTCTCCTCTTCTCAAGTCTGGATCCAATAAGGGCGCAATCAGGCGGTAACGGAATAAAGCTTTATCATCTTGAATCATGTTTTTAACCTCCGTTTTTCAATTTGCCGCCAAAGTTTACTTTCTCATCACCTCCAATCATGGCGGTTTGAGATTATTATCCCGTTTTAAATGTTTTTGATCATTGGTAAACCGTGTTGACGTAGATTTTCTACTGCCATTCTGTCTGTTTACAAAAATCAGCCAGACTAAAAAGTACTTTGGCTCAACCAGAGAATTGAAATACTCCCGCAGGATGAATATCTGGTAAAGGAGGTTTAGATTCTGATTTTTAATTTTAGAATGCGCTGATGGAAAGGCGGCTGCGGACAATCGTTTATCTTTTTCAAACCTAAAATTAGGTTTCAGCTCTGCCAGAATCTTTCGGGCAGTCTTAAAAAGTTCAGGAGCCATGGCGGAAAAAGTATTTACCCAGCGCCAGAGGGTTTCTTGACAACAAGGCAAAGCTGCCATCTCCCGAAAGGTTTTAGTATGGCCGACTGATCCAGCAACATATGCTTCAATCCCCGGCTCAATTTCAGGACTGGTGTAATGTTTGCGAGGAAGCAGAAAAGGAGGCAGCCAGTTAAAAGTCCTCCGGCAATCTTTGCAGAGAAAGCGTTGAATATCTACGCCAGCTTTTTTGCGAGGATAGACACTCCATAAGGTAATGAAAGAGCTGCCGCAATGCGGGCAGCATATCCAGCCACGAATAATTCTGACGATCTCAAAAAAGTTCCCATCATAAGACTTGACATCTTTTGATAATTCGAATAATCTTAGGTTGCTCTGGTTCGATTTTTTTTCTTTGATAGATTATTATCGGCCAGAGCATTTTTTATTTCAGTAAATTTTTTCTTCGGGGCAGCCCCTCCCATCCCCTCCCCAAAACCAAGAGGTATTTTATTCTGGGAGAAAACTAGACTTTAGTGGTGTATCTAATGTGGGAAGTAACACCTTCTTTTGTCTGTTTCAGCATTCCTTCAACTTCATCCGCCGCCGCTTCCACGAATTCATCATATCTGATTTCAACTGC
>JACREK010000077.1 GCA_016218275.1 Candidatus Gottesmanbacteria bacterium
ATGCTCAAGCAAACCCATACTTTCCGCGATAATCAGGCGGAAATGAGCCAAACGACAATTCTGGACAGCAATGAATTGGAACGCGAAAAAGGAATCACCATTCTGGCCAAAAACACAGCCGTTGTCTATAAAGACACCAAAATAAATATTATCGATACACCGGGCCATGCGGATTTTTCCGGTGAAGTGGAAAGAGTGATAAATATGGTTGATGGAGCGCTTCTTATAATTGATGCGGCCGAAGGACCGCTTCCTCAGACGCAGTTTGTACTGGAAAAGGCTTTGGAACAAAACCTTAAAATTATAGTGGTTATAAATAAAATCGACCGCAAAGATGAAAGACACGTGGAAGTATTGAGAGAAACAGAAGGATTGATTCTTCGCCTGGCCAAACATGAAACCCATCTTGATTTCACTGTGCTCTATGCGGTGGGTAGACAAGGTAAAGCTTGGGCGTCTTATCCAGCTGATCTGAATTCTCCGGCCGATCTGACACCCCTGTTTGAAAAAATTATCTCAAATGTGCCATCCCCAAAAGTAGGAAACGATAAGCCTTTTAAAATGCTCGTTTCAACACTTGATTTTGACAGTTATAAAGGTACCTATGCCATAGGAAAAATTGCCCAAGGGTCGGTAAAGCCCGGGCAAAATGTGGTCCTCTTATCGCATAAGACGGCTTTGGGCAGCTATAAAATTGCCAACGTATATACCAGTGTCGGCCTTTCCCGTGTAGAAGTTACCGGAAGTCAATCAGGAGATATAATCGCCGTGACGGGAATTCCGGATGTGGCTATCGGCCAAACTTTATCCGATCCTTTGGATCCGGTAGGTTTTCCCGTCATAAAGCTGGGAGAGCCGACTCTCAAAATTACCATCGGACCCAATACTTCACCGCTTGCCGGCCGGGAAGGAAAATTTACCACCGCAAGACAACTTCAGCAGCGGCTTCTGAAAGAAAGGAAAACCAATATCGGTCTTTTGATAAATATCAACTCCGTCGGAGCTTTTGAAGTTTCAGGCCGGGGTGAGCTGCATCTTTCCATACTTCTGGAGACTCTCAGGCGGGAAGGTTATGAAATGCAGGTCGGGCGCCCGAAAGTTATTTTTCATACGATTGAAGGAAAGTTATGTGAACCTTTTGAAGAAGTGACTGTTGATATAAGTAAAGTTTATATCGGGAAGGTAGTTGAGGAAATCGGCCGAAGAAAGGCAGATATTATAGATGTCAAGACAACCGACAAAAATACTACCCGGTTTACTTTTTCTATCTCCAGCAGAAATCTTATGGGTTTTCGGGGAATCCTCATGTCCGAGACACGGGGAAGCGGCTTATTTGCCGCAAGATTTATAGGATACCAGGATGCGGTTGAATATGTTCCCAAACATAGAAACGGTGTTTTGATAGCTTACCAAGACGGTGTTTCCACTGCCTATGCGCTGGAAACAGCGGAAGCGCGCGGAATTGCCTTTATCGGGCCCGGGGAGGCGGTTTATGAAGGAATGATAGTCGGACTTAACAGTAAAGAAGCGGATATGGATATAAATGTCTGTAAAGGGAAAAAACTTACCAATATGCATACGGAAAACTCCGACGTTGCCATCCAACTGGATCCTCCGACGAAACTGACTTTGGAACAAAGCCTTGATTTTATCGATGATGACGAACTTCTTGAGATAACCCCTCTTTCCCTCCGTCTGCGCAAGTACTATCTGAAAAAGGTTGACAGAAAGTCACACAGGATTAAACTCCCACTTTAAACTCTACCACATCGCCGTTTTTTATAATGTAGTCGTGGCCTACGGTTGTTATTTTTCCTTGTTCTTTCGCATTATGCCAACTACCTAATTTAGCAAATTCAGAAAATGATATAACTTCGGCACGGATAAAGTGTTTTTCAAAATCGGTATGGACTTTTCCAGCAGCCTCAAGAGTTAGAGTTCCAGTCTTAACCGGCCAGGCTCTCACTTCTTTTCCGCCTTTGATGGTAAAAAAGGTGATTAAATCAAGAATACTGTAAGCCTCTCGCAACACTTTTTCCAAACCAGTCTGGGAGATTCCAGTTGCCTTGAGATATTCAGTTCTTTCAATAGGTGCTAGTTCTATTAAGTCAGCTTCCAGCTTGGCGCAAATAACCAAGAAATCTTTACTTTCAAGTTTTTTAACTTTGGCAGATGCGAGCTCATTTTCGGAAATATTCAGAACAAAAAAGAGGGGTTTTTTAGTTAAAAACTGATAATCTTTGACAACAATCTCTTCTTCATGAGTAAACTGAATATTTCTGACAGGTGTTCCGCTATTTATCGCTTCTTTAATTTTTATAAGTAATTCCTTTTTTTCTTGATCATTTTCTTTGTCGATAAGTTTTTCGACTGTATCCAAATCTTTTAATAAAAGCTCGGTATTGATGATTTCAATATCTCGCTCTGGATCAACCGTTCCTAAAGGATGTAAAGCTTGTGTACTTTCAAATGCCCGAACTACATGTAAAATAGCATCCACTTGCCGAATATGTCCTAAAAATTCATTACCCAGACCCTCGCCCTTATGAGCGCCGCGAACCAGTCCGGCGATATCGATAAACGTAATAGTTGCCGGAGTAGATTTCTCCGGTTTTACCATCAAAGTTAAAGTGGTCAATCGTTCATCCGGAATATCGATGGTACCCTCATGAGGTTCAATGGTAGTAAAAGGATATACAGCCACTTTGGCCAACTGCCGCTTCAATATAGCATTAAAAAGAGTAGATTTCCCAACATTTGGAAGACCGATTAATCCGACGGAAAGAGACATAGCGAAGTTATTATACCACTATATATAGAACTCACATTTGCAGATTGGACTGAAGACACCTCCGCAAACAAGCGTTCTATCAACTGATACGACTGCCTGCTGAGGATCAGCAGTATAGGAAAGAGCGCCATAAAAAGATAACATCGCGGCTATCGAGTTATCCGATACACCATCTAATCTTTCTACAGAAGTTATA
>JACREK010000078.1 GCA_016218275.1 Candidatus Gottesmanbacteria bacterium
CGCAACCACCACAAGCAGAGTGACTACCCTGCACCCGATTACCTCTTTGAGTGACGGGATTAAAAAAGTAAGGACAGGGTGGGTTGGTACGATATTTTGCTGAGTCAATGATTTGTTCAATATTTGCCCGAGCATAATTCTTTTTGATTTCATTAATCTGCACCTGCAATTTATCCTCGGGACAAGAATAAGGGACAAATACCGTGAATCCCGTAAATCCTGTCAAAGTCGGGTTTAGCCGGGCAAGTCCTTCGCCACCAGATACTAATTTTTCTATATTAACTTGTAGCTGTTGTCCAAGTTTTAAGTTAGTATTCATAACATTTTCTATATCTTAAAATCCCCTTACTTATCCCCCTTTATCAAAGGAGGAAGATCAAGAGAAATTTTATTTATTATATCCTTTTATACCTATTGCCTCATCTAAAAATCTATATGAAATAGTAGTTCGTTGCCTCATAGAAAATCTATATGAAAATATATTCGTAGTCGTAGATATCCATTGAGGGGGTCTGGGGGAGACTAATAAGTTGTGGATATTGTTGATATCTCTTTGCAAACGAGTATTGCGACTACAAATTAAGACCATCATAAAATCCTTTCTCTGCCGGTAAAGTATATCCTAAATTTTCTGCTTGAGTCAAATTCTTTTTTCTGATTTTAGTTTTTAATTGAGCCAGTTGAAGTAATTTGTTTTGGCAGTTAGTTATTTTTCTTTTTAGTTCGGCTGGATTTAAGTTAAGATATAGTTTACTCAATTCAGTTTTGTTTTCTTGGGGAATCTGAGAAGATTTTAGTACTCTCTTATAGGGAGACAATGGATAATCATATTTTTTAGTTACCTTGCTGCCGATTCTCGTTTTTTCGACCAGTTTCATTACTGGCTGAAAGAAGTTGGTATATAATCTCAGATGCGCATATAATTGGTTAATGAGCGTTAATTCCTGCTCGGTGTCATAACGGTAATAACCGACAGTTTTTCTGACTACCGAATAATTTTTTTGTTCCACGAAACAAAGGTCATTTTTCTTGTATGGCCGGGAACGGGTAAAAGTAATTTGATTCTCTATACAGTAACGCCAAAGATGTGCGTTGATGAATTCTGAGCCATTGTCGGAATCTATCCCCAGTAATCGGAAAGGTAATTTTTTCTTGATGTTCTGAAGAGCTTGGAGTACCCAAATTTGTGCTTTATTTCTCACCGCTTGAGTTTCAGTCCAAGCCGTAGCCACATCACTAACATCTAAAGTCTGGAGATAATCATCCGAGAGGTAACCGCCGTCGTGTCCGACTAAATCAATCTGAACAAATCCTGGTTTAGTGTCATCCCATTCGGAAAATGTTTTTATCGGAATCTGATGTTTAAGTAAACTACCCGGTTTGGTTTTTGACCGACATTTCAAAGTTAATTTTTTTCTTTCTTGAGCAAGTAGCCGATCAATTGTGGCCGGACTGATTTCTAAGAGTTTGCTCCGGGTAGAAATATCTAAATTGATTTCCTTAAAGCGTTCTAAACTGGGGATAATTTCTTCAAGTAAAGGAGCCAGTCTTTTGCCACAGATACAGTCAGCAATATACCAAATATTCTTTAAGGCAATTAAGACTTTATCGTCATAAGTCTTGGTCTTGATTCTTTTGGCTTTTATTCGCCGGTCGGTAGTAATGATTAAACTCTGAGACTCATTTAGTCTTAATTTTACCTTTTTGCCATAATCCCTCAACAAATAACTCGCATAGCAACGATTATACTCAGTCTGATAGGTGAAATGGTCAAGAATCATTTTCTTTTCTTTCTTACGTGCTTTTTGGTATCTTAAAGCCTCGATCCTGGTGATGCTTCTTCTTTCGGACATCGTTAACCTCATTTCCGGTCGCCTCCTTTCAATTTTTGTTTCTTTTTGAGGCAACCTTTAGTATAATATTTCGTGTAGATTTTTATTTGAGGCAACGATTTGTTTTCGTATAGATTTTTGATGAGGCAATGCGGATTTTTGACAAGATTGTTGCTATATGCTATAATTATTAGGAAGGATAAATTGATGGGAACTATAACTATAAACAGGAAGAAATACAAGAGGAAGGTAAAAAACAAATCCTCGCGGTGGCGAGAAGAAGAGTTAAACATACGATATCACGATGTGAACCCACAATGGAACTATACAATTTATCCAAGGGCAATTTCAAAACAAGAGACAAAGGATGAAACGTAAACTTTATTTTTCGGCAATCCCTTAGTACGATAAGTTTTGAAATTCGTTCAGGATAACGAGCTGCCAAGGTTAATCCTATAGCACCGCCTAAATCATGAATAATTAAAATTA
>JACREK010000073.1 GCA_016218275.1 Candidatus Gottesmanbacteria bacterium
GTTACGGGTAAAATAAACAGAAACAATAACGCTTTTTGCAGCTTCATGGTAATTTACTTAGAGATCCCTCTCCGCCAGCTGGCAGATCGGGATGACATTGCTCCGCAATGTCAGTTTAACTTATTTCTTGGTATCATGGCAACCCCGAACCACATCGGGTTCAGGGTAAAGCCCTATACCCTACGTGGTATTAGGGCAAGTGATGCAAATATGACAAACATTAACTGTCCTTGCTGTAAAGTGAAAAGATAATGGTCAAACAAACCCAAAAGAAAAAGCTGTATTAGAGGAAAAGTAATCAAGTAAGAGGTAGAAATACTACGACGGAAAACGACCAGTTGAAAGAATAAAAATAATAAAAATCCGATAAGTCCGGTTTCGGCAAAAATAAGCAAATAAATGTTATGAACGGGTTGAAATTGATAAATACCTGAATATAAGTTGATAAATGGACGAACTTGAACTATGAAATTATTCAAACCGACCCCAATGTAAGGATGCGAAAGCGTTATTGACAATGTAGCATTGGTCAACTGCGACCTTTCTTCCCAACTCTCCCCTTTCATGAAAGAATTTTTGGGAAAAACAAGCGGTGTAACTACGGAGAAAAAAATCAAACCATAAAAAATTATCAATGTAAGATTCTGATGATTTTTAAGCCAGTTGAGGAAAACTTTTTTCCGATTCAATAGAATAAGGAAAAATCCCAAAAAAGCTGTCAACCAAGCGGCACGGGAAAAAGTGATAATTAAAGTAATAAATCCAACAAGGATAGTTAATAAAAACCAAAAAATATGGATTTTACGGAAGATTTTATAAAGATTAAAAATAGCAGCTAACAAAAGCGGTAAGACTACAGCCAAAAATCCTCCCAATACATTGGGATGAGGGAACGTCGCATAAGACCGCAGAGTTAACCCCCCGTTAAATGATACTGCAGCAATGCCTGGAGTGCCGGAATAAAAATTTCTTTCCCCTAGAAACCACAGCAATCCGCCGACGGATCTTTGCAGGATATACTGCCCAAAAGCGATAAGTGACGAATAAAAAACAGAAAAAGACAACACTGTTAATACGGTCAGAAGATTTGGTCTTATCCTGACGATAACCCAGCCCAAAAGTATAAATTCTACTATTTTAACAAGTTTATACAAAGCTGCAAATTGATTAGAAGCGACAAAAATAGAGGTAAATAACAGATAACCAATAATAAAGATGGAAATCCGAAATCCGAAATCCGAAATCCGAAACAAATTCAAATGTTTAAATGACCTCACCCATTTTCCCTCTCCTAAAAGGAGAGGGTTAGGGTGAGGTAGTTTTGAATTTTGGTCATTTGAATTTTGGTGCTGTATTTTCCGTTCAATAAGCCATGTTAAAACCATAGATATAATAATTATGTCTGTAAGGTAAATTGTCGGGGCTAAATAATCGCTTCGAATGCCGTTTAGAAGTGAAAAATCAAAAAAGAAATGGCGCCCGAGTTGAGTCGGAAGAAGGGCAAGTAATAGATAAAAAAGAAAAGTTGTTGCCTTCACACACGGAGTTTAATGGTAACTCGCCTATCTTTCCCCTCACCGGTTGACTCTGATGTAACTTTTGGATTGGTGGATAGCATCATATGCACTATTCTTCTCTCCAGGGGAGAAAAAAAAGGGAGGGTAACGGGTAATCCTTTTTCCTCAACTTCGGCAACAATCCTTTCTACCATATCCCGGATATAATCCTCCCTCACCTTCCGATAATCTCCAACATCCAATATAACTCTCACCCACTTGCCTGTTTTTTTATATAAAATAACACCCGAGATGAGCTGCAGACTGTTAAGAGTTTCACCGTGATGACCAATCAATAGTCCTGTCTCTGCGGTTTTTATATTTACTTTATAATGACTTGCTTCCCCGGCAGATTCCGTAAGTTCTTCGGTTACCTCAACTTCTGCCTCTATTTTGAGTTTCTCCAGAAGATCGGCTATGGTTTCCTTTATTTCTTTTGTTATTTTGTCAACTTTGCCTGTTTTTGCCATTTTCTACTTCCTTCTCTTTTGATAATTGATACTGCTGGATTATACCAAAAACGGTAAAAGTGTTCCAATAAAGGGAAAGCCCCAGAGGGAAAATGTAACCAAAATAGCCAATCATTAAAGGCATCATTAAAGACATTTGTTTCTGCATCATTGTCCCCATGTCTTCTTCTTTCTTAGGAACTTGCCCCGTAGACGCGCTCCTCGCGGCTTCTCCCGCTGAGCGGGACGACGCGAGGGAAGCGTTCTTCGGGGTCATCATTTTTGTCTGCCAATACTGCAGCAGCCCAGTAACAATAGGCACCAACAGTAACCACCAACCCAGTTTTTGCCATTCTGAAGGTTTGTGAGCAAGATTTAGGCCCAAGAAAGTAAGATCAAGAGAAGAAATTTTCAAAAATGGGAGATAAACTACCTTATTGATCCCTTCAGTCACCACAGCCAAATTGCCGTTATTCAATATTTGAAAAAAGAGATTATACAAAGCAATAAGAATAGGCATCTGCACTAAAAGCGGCAAACACCCGGCAGCCGGATTTATACCGGCTTGCTGATAAAGTTTAAGCTGTTCCTGATGGAGTCTCCCTTTGTCGTTTTTGTATTTTTCCGTAAGTCTGTCGATTTCCGGTTTTAATCTGCTTAATTTTTGCGTACTCCTAAGCTGGGTTGCGGTAAGCGGATTAAGAATCAGTCTGATTAAGACAGTCAAAAGAATCAGGGCAAAGCCGAAAGCGCCGGGAATCTTTACGGCTTCCAGCAGTTTATACAAAACGATTAACGCATTTAATATAGGAATGACGAAAAAAGAATTGAAAAAATTATTTGGATCAAACATAAGTTTTATTTGATTGGATCATAACCTCCTTTTGAAAAAGGATGGCATTTGACTATACGCAATAATCCCAAAGACAATCCTTTGATTGTACCATACTTTTCCACCGCCTGATAAGTGTACTCGGAACAGGAGGGTTGAAAACGGCAAACTCCAGAAGAAAATACCGCTTGATAAGCTCGTATCAGGTTTAAAACGAATTTTCCCATTAAAGGACTGTCCTTTTTATGAATAAGTCTATTCCTCTCTCAACGGATACTTTATCTTTTTTATCGATTGTTCTTTTTGTCCTCACCAATACGTCTTTGTTGCTGCCAATTTTATCCAGTTTTTTTCTTATTGCTTCTATAATTATTCTTTTTGTTTTGTGACGCAGCGAAGACCTTTTGTCTATTGATTTGGGAGTTATGATGACAAATCTAGGATTTAAATTATTGGATGATTTTATCAATAAATCAAAATAAACTGAAGTGAATTTTACCGGGTGTTGTTTGTTTTGATTAAACTCTTTAAAGGTTAATCTGTATTTTTTGGGTAACATTACCAGCTTAGGCGTTTTCTGCCTTTTTGTCCTCTTCTAAGAATTACTCTTCTTCCTGACCTTCTCCTCATTCTCTCCCTAAAACCGTGAATTTTTTGTTTTCTTTTCTTTTTTGGTTGAAAGGTGCGTTTAGTCATAGAATTAATAATCTTTATAACTATTATAACAATTATATATAAAAAATACCACTTCTTACTCCTTGACAATTGTGGATAACTTTTTTAGGATGTGGATACTTTCTTTAGTTAGTACGCATTATGGATACACAAAGTCTCTGGCAAATAGTTTTGGCAGATTTGGAACTGCAGATAAGCAAAGCCGTATTTAAAACGTTTATTTCCCAAACAAAACTGCTGGAAATAAACGATCAAGAGGTTGTAATTGGCTGCAATCAACCCATGATGATAAATCTGATAGAAAAAAGATATTATCCGCTGATAAAGAAAGTTCTTGATGGATACACTAAAAAAGATAACCGTTTGGTTTTTAAAGCAATTCCTTCCCAAATGAAAAAAAATTTTGACGGTCCTCTTTTCCAGATAAAACCATCAGAAAATTTATCTTCATCTCAAATCAGGCTTAATCCTGAATATACGTTTGAAAATTTTGCCGTTTCTTCCTCAAACCAAATGGCATACGCTGCGGCTACCGCAGTTGCCAAAACACCAGGGTCCTCTTATAACCCCCTTTTCCTTTATGGAGGAGTAGGAGTAGGAAAGACCCATTTGATGCAGGCAATTGGCCATGTAATTATCAAAAATAAACCCCAGGCAAAGTTAATTTATTGTACGGGTGAAGAGTTTACCAATGAAATTATTGAGGCTATCGGCAATAAAATAACCGTTGCTTTTAAAAAAAAGTACCGCCGTGTAAACATTCTTCTCATAGATGATGTTCAGTTTTTAGCCGGTAAAAATGCAGTACAGGAAGAGTTTTTTCATACTTTTAACGCAATTCAGCAATCAGGCGGCCAGATTATTCTGACTTCTGACAAACCACCTGAGGAAATAAACAAACTTGAAGAAAGATTGCGTTCGCGTTTTGAAGGAGGTTTAACTATTGATATTGGGCCGCCCGATTTTGAACTGCGTTGTGCAATTCTTCTTATAAAAACCAAACAAAGAGGAGTAGAGCTCCCTTTGGATTTGGTAAAGCTTTTGTCTGCCAATATCGAAAACCCGAGAAAAATTGAGGGTGTATTTATCCGTGTATTGACAGAATCTCAAATAAAAGGAGTTCCAATCGATAGTGAGCTGATTAAAAATATATTAGGTAAAAGTATTAAAGAAGCTCCACCTAAAGAAAGAGTTAAACCCGAAGAAGCAATCAACACCGTAGCGTCTTATTTTAATCTGAAATTATCCCAAATTAAAGGAAACAGGAGGGATCGTTCCTATGCCAGACCCAGACAAATAATTTATTACCTTCTTCGTTCTGAAATGAATATTCCCTTGGTGGAAATCGGAAATTTATTGGGAGGTCGCGATCATACCACCATTATCCATGGTGTAAGAAAAATAGCACAGCTTTTATCAACAGATGAGGGAACCAGGACGGATATTATGGGGATAAAAAATAAACTTTTCGGATAAGTTTTTATTTTATCTACTTATCAACATTTTATGTTTTTTTATCCACATAAATATCCACATGTTTGAGCGGAGGTTATAAACATTGTTTTTTGACAGATTTTCTTGTTCTTGACTGATAAACAAAAATTATTTACACTTATCAAGACTTTCTACTACTACTGTTACTTTTTAATATAATATGCATTTTTTTGTCTTGAAAGAAAATATAAATAAAGTTTTGTTGATTATTGGAAGAAATATTTCATCCAGACCACAGCTTCCTATTCTTTCCAATATTCTTATCAAAACCGAAAAAGGGCAAATAAAAATTGCCGTTACAAACCTAGAATTAGGTTTGGTTTTTACAGTTCCCGCCAAAATAGAAAAAGAAGGAGAAATAACGGTTCCTGGGAAACTTCTGACGGAATTTGTCAGTTCACTTACGGCAGATAAGATAGAATTTGTACTTGAAGGGACAAATTTAATAGTTAAAACCGACAAAACCAAAGCCAGTCTGACTACAATTTCTTCATCCGATTTCCCCCCATTTCCAGAAATACCATCACAAAAAGATAAATTTTCATTTTCAAAACTAAAAGATGCCGTTGCTAGAACATATTTTGCCGCATCTTATGACGAAGGAAGGCCGGTTTTGACAGGAGTAAGAACAACTATTTCCGGCGGGAAAATAACCTTTGCCGCAACAGATGGCTACCGGCTGTCTTTGGAACAGGTTGATATTCCCGATAAAAAAAGAGATTTACGTATAATTTTGCCCGCTCAATCCCTTGCCGAAACCATAAGAATTGCTCAGGAGTTAAAAGCAGAAGAGTTGGAATTTTCTTTAATTGAGAGTAAAAACCAAGCCGTTTTTAGCTTTTTAAATGCGGTTATTTTTACAAGACTCATAGACGGTGAATTTCCCAATGTCGAAAAGATTATTCCCCAAAGCGGGAAAACCAGAGTGGAAATATCAAGAGACGATTTTGCCCAAAGCGTAAAAACTGTCTCTCTTTTTGCCAGAGGTGCGGCAAACATAATTAAAATAAAAATAGAAAAAGAAGGATTGCGGCTTTCTGCAAATACTCCCCAAGTTGGTCAAGATGAGGATTTTGTTGAAGCCAGCGTCTCCGGTGAAGAGACAGAAATAGCCTTTAATTTCCGCTTTCTTCTGGATCTGCTTGCTAATTTTCCGGAAGAAACTATTGTGTTTGAGACATCCGGACCGCTTAATCCAGGCGTCTTTAAACCAAAATCACCACTCTCATTTCTTCATATCATCATGCCGGTTAGAGTCCAAGGATAAAAACTGCTTCTCAAACTCATTCCAGCTATATGTGTTTTCTTTTGTGGAAACATCACTTTGAACATTATAAGTTTTGGGATTTGCGTACATGGAAACAAATATAAATGGAGCAAACAGGAGTAAAATAAATAAACCAACCACACACGCAACGACAAAAATACCCGCCTTTATTCCCACATCTATAACTATTTTTTCCGGAAGTCCCACAAATCCTCCAACAATTGGTATATGTTTTGCCGCTTCATAAGCTCCCCAAATTGCGGTAACAATCCCTGCCGTTGCCGCACCAAAAGCAGCAGCAATAGCAGCTTTTATCCCCGTCCAAATAGCAGCAAACGCTACTTTTTTGGCAACAAAGGCGGCAGTCATTACCGCTATTTTTTTTGCTGCGGCCCTATAAGTTCTCCCAATAATACTGTTGGCAATCGCTTGTTTAACACGGTTTTTAAAAGCGTTGATACCAGGAATTGATATATATTGTTTTAAAGGTTTAGCAGTTGGTTTTGCCGCTGTGGTAGTTGTCTTTGCAGGTTGAACTGGTGGTATTGGGGTTGGTTGTTTTCCGGTTTTCATATAAGCAATCTCTTTATTCATTTGTGTTGGGGTTGGAACTGGATTTGTTTCATCTAAAGTGCGGTTAACCACTTCTTTGGCGCGTCCAATTGTTCCATCATCTTCCATGGACTTAATCACTTCTTTTCTTGCCTCTTTTACATCCTGGCGGTAACCTTGTTCGGATATTTCTAATTCAGTTTTGTGAGCTTGTTTAAGTTTTTTTCTATCCTCTTCACTTATTTTTTCTATATCAGTTCCTGTTTTTTGAGAGAGGTTAAGATTGGTGGCCTTAACCATCAAAGCATCATCAAAATTTTTGCCGGGATTTTTTTTCAACCATTCTCTTACCTCATCATTGAGTTTTTTACTGTTTTCTGGATTTAAACCGTAACGGTTGGCAGCTCTTTCTATCCTTAAACTTATTTCTCTTTCATTTGCCTCTTGGTGAAGCTTTCTTGCAGCAACCAAAGCATAAGACCGGCGCCTGAGCTCAATTTGATCCATGTGGTATTTGCCTTTTTCGCCAACCAAGACGTGCTGGTCTTTGAAGGTGGTACGCATTCCGTGAGCCTGCCGGACATTTGCATAGTAGGATGGATCCTTTAGATCTAGAAGCTTGTCAACGTCGACATTCTTAAGATGTTTATAGGCAAAATTAACATTGATTCTTGATTTGGCATAAAACGCTCCACCCACCAACCCTAACGTAATCCAAGTATTTAAAAGACTTTCATCTGTTTGAGATAACTCGTCTGGTTCAACTTGCGGCATAGAAGTAGCTTCTTGGTTGGAAACGATAAATTCAGGCGTCTTTGTATCGGTTTGAGTTTCAGGTTGCGGTTTGGCAGGTGGAGAAGTCATACAAGTTTATTATACTCCACCTGGAGTAGCAGGTGTTGGAGGTGTTGGGGATACAGGAGAAGGTTGATTGTTTTCCAAAAACGATTTTTCTTGAATCACTTCTTGGGGTTTACTGGTTGCCAGTTGGTATTCCTCAGGAGAAGCGATAATTTGTATAGCTACATGGGAACTGCCGGCGAAAAAAAGTCCTTCTCCCACATTGGCAGATAAAAGATAATGTTTTTCCCCGCTTGACAGATAAAACACCTGAGCCAGTTTATCTATTGCCGCGGTTGATTGTTTCAGAAGTATCTGAAGACTGGAATTGGTAATAATGGCCTTACCGTAGTCGGTAGAGAGAAAATCCTCAACATCCTGAGTGATGGTAGTTACACCTAAGTAATATTTTCTGGCTCTTTTGGCAAGACCATAGAGGAAAGTTGCGCTGTCCGGGTGTTTCATCAGATACCAAGCTTCATCAACCACAAGTACTCTTTTTTTAACCACCCGTTTTATTTTTGTCCAGATAAAATCAAGGATAATAAACATGGCAATAGGTCGAAGTTCCGCCTCTAACTCTTTAATATTAAAAACTGTTAATGGGTTTTGCAGATTAAGATTGGATTTTTGATTAAAAATTCCAGCAAGGGAGCCTTTGACAAACTTTTCCAGACGCTCGGCAAGTCTTTTGGCGGACTCTTCCTCCATCCCCAAAAGAGTTTTATAAAGGTCTTCAATTAAAGGCGGTTCATTTCGCTGTGTTGCCGGATCTGGAGTAATCCCTTTTTGTTTATAGGTTAAGACCAGCGCCCTATCTAAAACAGCATCTTCGCCGGGGGTTATTTCTCCCATAATTACTCTCATCAGCGCATGAAGCGAAAGAATTTTCAGTCCCAGCTCATTTTCTCCCTCCTCAACGATTCCCGATAGATCAAAAGGATTGATTTTTACCGGAGAATTAAAGGAAAATTCAATCGAATCGCCGTTCATGACTTTGGTAAGTTCTTTGTATTCCCCTTCCGGATCGATGACAAAAACTTCGGTGCCAAATAGGAGGTGGCGCATTGTTTCAAGTTTAACTAAAAACGATTTTCCTCCGCCAGATTTTCCAAAGACCACCGAGTTGCTGTTCTCCAAACTAAACCTATCAAAAATTACCAAACTTCCGTCGTGTTCGTTAATACCATAGAGAATGCCATTGTTGGAAGTAAGAGAAGCGGTGGTAAAAGGAAAAGTGGTAGCAAGGGAGGTGGTATCCATATTCCTGGTGATGTCTAATTTATCAAAAGCATGCGGAAGAGTAGATTTGAAGCCTTCTTCCTGGGACAACGTTGCGTGTTTGGGGATAATGAGAAGTGAGCCGATGGTTGATTCTACTTCTTTACTGGTGCGATTTAATTCCTCGACTGATTCGGAGGGAATGGTGATATAAAGGCTGAATTGGAAAAACCTCTCTGCTCCTTTGGCAAGTTGCGCTTGGAGTGAAAGTGCATCATCAAGAGCCACCTGTACTGCAGGGTCAATAACTCTCCCCCTTTTCATATCTGTTTGAATGGTTGCTTCCATCTCGGCAATCTTTCTTTTTAAATCCTCCAGAATAATTTTTGATTCTGCCGGATAGATATACATGGAGATAAAAAGGGAATGGTCAAAAGAAAGAAGCGGATGCAGCCAGTTGGCAGAAACAAATCTTGGGTAGCCGGCAACAAATAAAGTGCGGTAATATTGATTGTTTACTCTGATATTATCAAAGTCTACTTCTACCAGAGACGGGGCAATGATATCTTTAACAGAGACAGTTCCGCGGGTTAACCTCTTGACATCAGCGGTTAGCCGGGCAGATGAGGCGGGAGGTGCAGTAACATGACTTGAGACAGCTGGGGTAACTTTCCCCGTAAAATTCTGTTGTGATTTTTTACCAAATAACGATAGAATCATAGATTTCTTCCCAAACCTTCCACAAACGGTTTGGTGTATCCGGCCACCTCTCCAAGTCGCTCTCCAGTGAGAGTAGGATTGTAAATATTGTAAAACAACTCGACAATCTCCTGTGTAGTTAATTGTTTTCCTTTAAGACCGATTCTCCCCAGTTGACGAAGTAAATGGTCTCTTTTGGGGAATAGTGAAGTCTTGGCACGGGAAACGATATAATCCTTGGGAAAAGGGAGTTTTTTGCTTTTTGTGCCAAAGGCGCTTTTGATACCAAGCTCAAGAGCGGAAAAAGGTATCACTAAATAGAATTTCTTTTCCAATACTCTATTTTCCTTAACAACTGAAAGAATAAATTCTTTATAACGGCGCAATCTTTCTTTTATAATGGAGTTAACCTGTTTTGTTTCCTGTTGTTCGACCATTTCTATATAGGAGGAAATATCCATTCTTTTGGACATGATTACAATTTGCAGTGGAAAAGAAAGGGAATTTAAAAGCGAGGCGTAGGCATAAATTAAGGAATCTTGTTCCTCCTCTGCCAAAAGACCGAAATTTACAGCAGTTGTTTCAATGATTAGAACTGCGGAACCGTCACGCAAAATGATGATGTCGTCGACGACATCTTCAATATCAATGAAAGATTGAGTTGTGGCCCTTATTGGCGCTGATGTTGGTTGAGCCATAATATTAATTTACGGGTCCTGCTGCAGCCGCTGAGGTCGGCCATGACTTTTTTGCGCACCTCCCAAACTCGCCTCGGCCATTGCAAGGCCTCGGCTCAAACACGGTGGGCGTGCTCAAAAAGCATGGCCTCCCCGCGGCTGCTATTTCCTCTTCGCGTCACCCGTTGTTAAGATTAAATGATAGGACCACCAAATAACTCTTTTGATAATTTTTCTCTCATAAGCTCTTTCTCTCCCTTGGCGGTGATTTCAATCGGCAGAAAAACTTTTCCCGATAATGTAATTTCCGCAATATCAAAAACATATCTTTTTAGAGGATCCTCAGCTTCCAGGAAATAAATACCATTTGGAAGAGGGGTGGCTGTCGCGAACTGACCAAGTTTATTGGTTTTTAAAGCCCGCAGCGGCATCTGATTTTTATCTTTAATAGTAAGAATTATATTGGGAAGGATTTTTTTCTGCGGATCCTTTATAACACCTGTGATAATATTTGGATGTTGATCAAAATTGGTTATCCCCATTTCCACCGCCGCTTTCTTCGGTGAGATGGTTTTGATGGTGGGTTCTTTTTCTTCAGGGGCTTCTTTCGGTTTGA
>JACREK010000069.1 GCA_016218275.1 Candidatus Gottesmanbacteria bacterium
AGCTTCAAAAGTGATAGTTCCTACTGTTCCTTCTCCTTTGGGGATAATAATCTTATTATCAATCAGATTTGCCATGCCGGATATTTTTACAGAGTTTGTTTCTGTCTTTTTCACAGGATAGACTCCAAAGAAATTACCGGAGGAGACAGTTGCCACTTTCAGATAGTCAGGATCAAATAAAACTACAAAATCTGCCGCCTCCACCCCCTGATTGGGTGAGTTGATTTTTATAGTTGCAGAAAAAGTGGCTCCGGTTTCTACCTCAGCTGAATTGCTTGTCAGACTTATCGAAGCAGGAGTAGGTATCGATGTAGGTGAAGGAATTGGAAAAGGTTTATACGCCAGTTTCCGATAGCCTATTTGGCCGATAACACCGATAAAAAACGAGCCGATAAGAATGGCAATAATTAGAATTTTTGCGTTTCTTTCGAGTTTTTTAAATTGCGTAAGATATGTTTTAACTGCTTCTTTCATCTTTCTTCTTCTACAATACTAATTAATTCTCTTGGCGTCAAGTGTGATAGAATAGTAGTATAAATCCTAAATCCAAAATCCTAAGTTCCAAATAAATTCTAAATTCAAATTTCTAAAACTCAAAACGTTTTGAATTTAGTGCTTTGAATTTATTTGGGATTTGGTGCTTAGAATTTGGTGCTTGATATATGGTACTTTCCGACCGTGACATCAAAAAATATCTGAAAGATGGAAAAATCAAAATCTCACCCATGCCGGATCTTGCCGCGGCTCTAGGTTCCTGTTCCATAGATCTGCGGCTGGGATTTGCTTTCAGGGTTTTTAACCGCAGCCAAATCCCATATTTTGATCCTTATAATAAAAATTATTCAGGAGAGTTGACTTCTGAGGTTAAAGTGAAGAAAAATGAGCCTTTTGTACTTCAACCCGGAGATTTTGTTTTGGCCACAACAATTGAAACTTTTGCACTTCCGGATAATTTATTGGCCCGCCTTGAAGGACGGTCATCTCTTGGAAGGCTCGGGATTGTGGTTCATTCAACTGCCTCCATCTTTGAACCGGGTTGGCGGGGCAAAGTGGTGATGGAGATGGGAAATCAGGGCAGGATGCCGGTTGCTCTTTATCCGGGTATGAGAGTCTGCGCTTTGACTTTTGAGGAGCTTTCCAGCAGCGCAGAAGTTCCTTATCACAAAAAGAAAAACGCCAAATATCTAAATCAAAAAGAACCTCTGGAATCAAAAATTGGAGAAGAAAAGTGAAAGATATCCTCCACTTTTCACCTTAGAGGTGTCTCAGATAGGACACCTTTGGTATTTGATCACTTTTCAAGAATAAGATGTTTAATATTTTGTAGTTCACGTTGATAGTTTGCCTGATTTAAAGTAAATTCTTTGAACGATTTAAGACTTTTAAAGTGAGACAATACTTGCTTCTTACTCACCAATCCAGCCTTTCTCAGTTTTAGATATTCACCTAATGACGAATAAGGATAATCGACGAGCTCATCAAAGGTTTTAATCACATAGGAAGTATAAGGATTTAAGTGGATATATCTAGTGACATGAAGTAGTTGCTCATCATCTTCTATTCTTACTGCCTTAAATTTTCCCTGAAAGAGAGGACCTAATCTTTTGCTCTTGACATTAAAATAACGAGTATAACTATTAGTGAGATTACTGGTAAACTTAGCTATGCCGTTATTTTCAGTTTGTTGGAGTAGCAGGTGGAAGTGATTTGGCATTAAGCAATAACTGATAAACTTTACAATAAAATTATGTTGTTTAGATAAACTTTCGAGGATTTTGTTTCTTTCTTCAACAGATAAAGTAAGAAATTTTGAATATCGAACAGAAGGATTTTTATTTTGATAATAACTCATTGTTTCCAGAAACCTCTGATAATCTCTTTTACCATTAAATACTGGTTGACCAGCGACACCTTTATTGAAAATATGATAGTATTCTCCAGAGACAAGTGGAATATTTCTTCCTGGCATGATTTAATTTTATGATAAAAGACCCCAGGTGTCAATAGAGATTCACCTTAGAGGTGTACTTGAGTGGTGTATACCTCTTGCTACTTTATACTTAATAATATATTTTAAAAATATGAAAGGTTTTCTAATTACATTCGAAGGGATTGAAGGGAGCGGTAAGTCTACCCAAGCAAGTCTTCTGGCCAGTCATTTAAAAGAAAAGGGATATGAGATTGTGGTGACGCGGGAGCCGGGAGGGACGAGGATAGGAGAACTTATAAGAAATATTACCCATGGCAGGGAAAATGTGGATTTAACCGCAGTAACAGAGGCTTATCTGATGGCGGCTTCACGCGCACAACTTGTGCGCGAAATCATCCGTCCGGCTTTAGGTAACGGTAAGATTGTCATCGTTGACAGATTCCTTGATTCCTCTCTTGCTTATCAGGGTTATGGAAGAGAATTGGGTGAAGAAACCATTTGGCATTTGAACCATTTGGCAATTGACAATGTTAAACCCGATCTAACGATTTTATTAGATGTTTCTCCGGATATTGGATTTGCCCGCCGAAATGGAACTGATAAAATCGACCGCCTTGACCTCCAGCAGAAAGATTTCTATGAGAGAGTATATAATGGTTATAAAAAGTTAGCAGAGAAATACAAAGATCGATATTTTGTAGTCGACAGCAGTAAGCCGATAGAGGAAGTAGCAGAAAAGATTTGGAAAGAGGTGAAGAAAAGGATAAGCACTAAATTCTAAGCACTAAATCCCAAATAATATCAAAATTCAAATATTCAAAATTCTAAACGTTTATTATTTTGGTCTTTGGTCATTTGGATTTATTTGGAGCTTAGGATTTTGGATTTAGAATTTATCTCAAAGGGGGTGATTTATGTGAACAAAATAACAGCTATAATTATAGGTGCAGCTTTGTTAATTGGATTAGTATTTTTCGGTACTTACAATAATTTAGTTACTCAGACGACAGCAATCGACGGTCAGTGGGCTCAAGTGGAGACGCAGTATCAGAGACGTTTTGATTTGATTCCCAATCTTGTTTCTTCGACTCAGGGATTTTTGAAGCAGGAAAAAACTATTTTTGAAGAAATTGCCAAAGCACGTACTGCCTATGGCGGAGCAAAAAGTGTTGATGAAAAAGTAACAGCCGCCTCCGGTCTAGATAGTGCACTAGGAAGACTTTTGGTGATTGTGGAAAATTATCCAAACCTCAAATCCAACGAGACGGTGGCAAAATTGATGGATGAACTCGCTGGTACTGAGAATCGTATCAATGTGGAGAGGCGGCGTTTCAATGAGTTAGTGCAGGGATATAATGCCACTATCAAAAGAGCGCCGACCAACCTAATCGCCGGCATGTTAGGCTTTAAGGAAAGGGCATATTTCAAGGCTGTCGAAGGCAGTGAGAAAGCGCCGAAAGTGACTCTTTAGAGTCATCCCGAGCGAATCCCGCTCATGGCGGGATGAGTCGAGGGATCTCTCTAGATGGATAATTCATGATAAGGAAAATATATTATGTCTATTTTCTGAAAAATAAGACAGGAAATCTATATATTGGTGTAACAAATAATTTAGAAAGACGTTTATGGGAACACGAAAATAAAGTAGCAGACAGTTTTACAGGTAAGTACAACATAGATAAATTAGTTTATTATGAAATTTACTCCGATCCAATTACAGCTATAGCTAGAGAAAAGCAACTTAAGAATTGGAGTCGAAGAAAGAAGATAGAGTTAATATTAAGATCAAACCCTAAATTTCAGGAGTTAAGAATTTGAGAGATTCCTCGACAAGCTCGGAATGACTTCTTATATTGCTATCCTGTCATCCCGAGTAAGCGAAGCGCATCGAGGGATCTCTCGAATAAAATGAGAAAAATTTTGCTATCTATAATTATTTTATCCTTCTTTGTTTTTCCCGTTTTTTCCGTTTCCTATCCCAACCCAACCGGATATGTAAATGATTTTGCCAATCTGTACTCGGCAGGTTTTAGGAATAATCTGGAAGCAAAACTTAGCGCTTTTGAGAAAGAAACTGGAGCAGAAATTGCCGTTGTGACTATCAAATCTCTTGAAGGGATGGATATAGAGATCTACGCGGTGAAACTTTTTGAAAAGTGGAAAATAGGGAAAAAGGGGACGGATAACGGGTTACTGCTTTTGATTGCCAAAGAGGATCGGAAAATCCGCTTTGAAGTAGGTTACGGACTTGAGCCGTATATCACCGACGGCAGAGCCGGAGAGATAATCAGAAATCAGATGACCCCGGAATTTAAAAAAGAGAATTATGAGTCGGGTACTTTATCTGCTGTGGAGAAAATCCAAGAGTATATTTCCAACAAAGATATTGCTCCAACCGGAGGCAGTCAAAAAGAGAGTAGTGGTTCATCTGATGCTATTTTTACATTGGTAGTTATCATTATCTATATAGGAATTACCTATATTGCCGGATACTTAGGCAGGACAAAGGAAGTTTGGCCCGGGGGAGCAATTGGCGCAGTAATGGGAGCAATCGGCGGATTTTTGGTGGCATCAATAATTGGATTGGTGGTAGGGGCAATAATTTTTGCCCCGCTGGGGCTTTTATTTGATTATATTCTGACCAAGAATTATCAGGTGCGAAAAACAAAAGGATTACCCACCGGTTTTTGGCATACTTGGGGAGGATTTGGCGGCGGGGGAGGTGGAGGCGGCGGTTTTGGAGGATTTGGCGGCGGTTCATCCGGCGGAGGTGGCTCAAGCGGCGGGTGGTAAATAAATAATGTAATTTCCAAAATATAATGTAACTTGACAAAAGTAATGTAAAAGCCTATTATTAATGTAATATGATTTACTCTGCTACTATTACTTCACAAGGTCAGATCACTATTCCTGCGGAAATAAGGCGGAAATTTGAACTGGATAAAGTAAAAAAAGCTCAAATATCATCAGATGATGACAAAATAATCATCAAGCCGGAAAAAGATATTATGGATTTATACGGCGTATTTAAGACTAAAAAAAGAATTCCCTTTAGAAAAGCCAGAAAAGCCTTTGAAGAGGCTATGGCAAGAGGTGAAGTGTGAGAGACTATCTTTTTGATACAAATTGCATCCTGCGATTCCTTCTGCGGGATAATCTACCTCAGGCAAGTATTATCAAACAATATTTTCAAAATGCGAAAGATGGAAAAGTAAAAATACATATTCCAATACTTGCTTTTGTAGAAGCAGTATTTATACTCACAAGGTTATATCATTTTCAAAAAGCAGATGTAATTGAGAAATTAACAACACTTGCAGAGCTCACTTATATTGAAATTGAAAAGCGCAGTTTACTTATTTCAGCATTATCTATATATGG
>JACREK010000070.1 GCA_016218275.1 Candidatus Gottesmanbacteria bacterium
GGAATTGTAGATCCGGTAAAGGTTACCAGACTTGCTCTTCAAAATGCAATTTCGATTGGAGCAATGGTTCTTACAACCGAGGCATTGATTACAGATATTCCGGAAAAGAATCCGCCAGCTGGTGGACCCGCTATGCCGGGAGGCGGAATGGGCGAGTACTAACCAATTAGACTAATTTAGTCTAATTAGACAAATTTGCAATTTTAAAAGCCCCGAGTGCGCTCGGGGCTTTTTGTATCGAAGCTTCAGTTTGGTTGAAAATGAAGCGGTTGAATGCTATAGTATCTATATGTTTACACTGAGCCCTTCGAAAACTCAGGGTAAACGCTGGAAGGAGCGAATGTGAAAAAACGGGCTATTTTGGTAGTAATTGTATTGGTGGTAATCATCGGATATTCAGCCTATACTTTTATTTTTGCCAGGACTCCGGATATTTCCGGACTGAAAATAAATGCAACTCCGCCAGCCGATATTTTTTTAAATGATAAGCTGGTCGGAAAAACTCCGTACGACGATAAATACAGGACCGGAGAATATGTGCTGAAACTGATTCCTCAAGATTCTACTGCTTCATCATCTGCCTGGCAGGGGAAAATTAAACTTAATCCAAACGTTTTAACCTTTGTTAATCGTGATTTGGGACCGAGTGAACTTACCAGCAGCGGTGAAATCCTTACTCTGGAAAAAATATCACAAAATGAAGCTCAGTTAAATGTCTTCAGCATTCCGGATGCAGCGATAGTTTTGCTTGATGGGGTAGAAAGAGGCGTTTCGCCTTTATTTTCGGGAGATCTTACACCGGGAGAACATGATGTGGCTGTTGTATCTCCCGGCTATGTAGGCAGGACCGTAAGAGTGCAGTTGACAACAGGATATAAATTGATAATCAATTTTCAATTGGCTCTTTCCAAAAAGGAAGAAGCGATAGTTGGCGAAGCTACCCCTACTCCCAGCTTAACTTCTCCAGTAGCACAGGGTAAACCTTATGTGCTTATTAAAGAGACTGAAACCGGATTCCTGCGGGTTCGCAGCAGTCCAAGCAAATCCGCCACCGAGACTGCTCAAGTCAAACCCGGCGATAAATATCCTTTCTTGGATGAGCAGGAAGGGTGGTATAAGATTTCCTATGACGGAAAAGAAGGTTGGATATCCAACCGTTATGCAGAGAAGAAGCAGTAATATCAATACACTTCAGTTTCTTTTGTCGGCAATTTTCTTAGCAGATTCATCCATAATATAAATCCAACTACTATCACCAATATCAATATCCCCGCAAAAACTTTTTGTTTGCTGTTAAGCGTCAAAGCAATAAGACCTGCAGTTGCGGATATCAGCCAGTAAAATATGGCAATTCTTCTTCTGCCCCAGCCCAAAGACAGCAGATGATGATGGAGATGTCCACTTGTTGCCCATACGGGGGAACGGCCGGCAATTATTCTTTTGATAAACATAAAAAAAGCATCAGTCATAGGTACTATCAAAACCAGAATGGCAGTTCCCAATTTACTGTAGGAAAGAATTGAAAGGATAGCCAGCATAAATCCCGCTAGAGTTTTTCCGCCATAACCCGGCATAATTTTTTGCGGATAAAAGTTCCATGGCAGAAATCCCAAGAAAGCGCCAGCGGTTGCAAAAGAAAGATATGTTACATGCAGTTGTTGCGGGTCATTTTGGACAAATCTGAGTGATAAAATGCCAATTACCATTGCAGAGATTGAGACAAAACCGGGAAGTTGTCCGTCTACTCCCCCCGACCAGCCGATAATATTGGTGGTCCAAACTATCCATAAAAATGCCAAAAGATCCGCCAGGACCAAAATGGTATGCGGCCCAAATAATTCGAAATGTATTTTCCAAGTATCAAGTTGGATAATGCCTCCTGCCGGATTGGTAATATAAGGGATACCCACTCCAAAACCAATAGCCAGCAATGCTGCAAGACAGTTGGTAATAAAGCGGATATAAGGAGATCTGTCTTTTCTGTCGTCCCAAAGCCCCACAAGAATTAAAGTGATTGCTCCTAAAAATATACCTATTAACGGTTTTGTAATGGGGAAAAAGAATAATATGGGTATAAATATTCCCAAAAAGATTGCCGCCCCTCCTGCTCTGGGAATGATTCCTTTATGGGTATGCGCTGGGTGCGGCCGGAGTTTGGGATTATCGATAAGTTTATATTTCCTGGCAATTCTGGCAACCAGAGGAGTAAGACAAAAAGTTATAAGCAGGGCAAAGACAGTGACTGAAAAAATTGTGACAATCATCTAAGAAACCAGAAAAACAATTTTTAAAAATGTAATCAGCATCAGAAATGTAATGATGCATCCGGAAATAACCAATAGAACAGAGATAAGTCTCTCCTTTTTATATAGTAGTGAAGCAATAAATAAATCAAGCAGGAAAAAAATCATAGAATAAACTGGTAAAGTAAGAATTTGTATTTTTGACCCTAAACTATCTGCACTTCTGGGTAAAGAATAAAACAGGGGAATTTGCGGTGGTAAACTTTTCCACTTCCAAGCCAAAACTATAATGAAAATAAGAATCATTAAGAGGAAGATTTGGACTGTTTTTTGGACAATATCATCATTCAAGATTTCGGATAAATTTTCTTTTATGTTTGATATCATAATCATAATAAATATTTAACGAATAATAATTAATTCAAAACTGGCATCATCGTTGACCAAAAAAGTTTTTGCAAAAAGATTTGGAAAAGAAGATTTTGAGGTGTTGGGAAATACGACGTTTACTCCAATATAATTCGGTATAGAGACATTATTCGGATTATAGACAAATATATTATTTATATTTCGAAAATAATAAGCAGATTCCAAAAAGCCAATCGGTGTTTTGGAATAGACAAAATCATCCTGTAAAGCTTTTTTATTGATTTCCGCAAAAGCAGTCTTAAAATCAGTTTTCTTATGATAAGGGGGAATAATCAGATTTAGGGCAATGACAAAAATAAGCCAAAGAATGGCAAAAACAGATTGCAGAGTCTTATTTTTAATACTCCATATACCCAATGATATTGCCATGATCTCAAATACGGTGACAAAGATTAGATACCTGTTGACATAAATCGGTCTTCTGAGAATTGAATAACCCAATATTATGACAAGAGGCAGGAATATAGGGGTTAAAAACAGCAGAGCCTTCTTTTTATGATATTTTGCGCCGAGTATAAAGAAAATGACAATGATGCCGGATAGTATTGCCGTGTATTTCCACATTTCGCCCGGCGTCCCCTCATATGAAGTAAAAAGATTGCCGAGGACCGAATTTATGAGCTGTATATCAACCGGAAACATCCACGAATTGCCGGAATGGAGAAATTGAATTATTAAAATCGGCAGCCACGGCAGATAAAACAGAAGCGGCGTCAGGACACGAAAAACACTTTTGAAGTCAAACTGTTTTGTTAAGAAAAGATAAAAGATATATGAAAAAATAATTAAAGGAAAGAACGAATGCGTATACAGACCAAGAACGGTTACCACAATATACCATCTCCAATTCTTTGTATAAAAAAAGTAAAGAGAGCATAAGGTGAAGAGAGCATAAAATGAATACATTCGCATTTCAAAAGCATAATAAACAAGCATTGGGTTAAACAGGGTAAAGAGGGCTGTAAAGTAGGCAAACTTATTATTAAATAGCTTTGCCGCTAATTTATAAGCAAAGTAGACAGTCAAAAGATGAGGAAAAAGAGACAACAAACGAAGCCACTCGTCTGATTTTCCTGCTATCTGCATCCAGACATGCAAAACTGAATAATATAACGGCGGATTGAAATCATTGGCGGTATTTATGATGACTTGAATCAAATTTGGTTTGGCCATGAAATAGGAGAAAGCCTCATCACGCCAAACAGATTGGATAAGGTAAAAAATGGGTGTGTGATAGAAAATAAAATCAAGCATTATACTTTTTCCGTTACTTTATACTCGAGCCTTTTCCCCAAAAGCAGTCTCGTATGTGCTTCAAGCGCAGGCAGTGAAGAGAGGAAGAAAGTGACCACAGGCAAAAGAAACCATTGAAAGATAAGAAGCGGTGTTTTGGCAATTGAATATGAGGCTGGCCGCTTCGGTCGTGATTTCATATCGATAATGATAAGAATAATCAAAAAGAAAGTGGTTATAGTCAAAATTAATCCTGAAAGTTTTGGCAGATTGTAGCCGAGTGTAGTTCTGCTGAAAGCCGGATTGATGATGGCAGGGATAGAAGCAGCTAATGTCAGAATAAAAAATGAAGTTGGCCAAAAAAGATGACTTTCAGCAACAAAAAATACACGGAAAAATTTTGACAGAAAGGGGATATTTTTGGTCGTGAAGAATTTGTGTATGGCATATGGTACATCCGTAATTCCCCAAGCCCAACGTTTCTCCTGCTCATAACGTGATCTTAAAGCACCGATATATGTGGAATTGTTTACCGCATCGCGTGATACCGTCAGATAAATCGGAAGTGTTTTGACCTTCTCTCCTAAGGTGAAGAATGCCTGTAAAAATATATGCCAGTCTTCAGGAATAATATCAGTATCCCAATAGCCGACTTTTTCCAGCATATGAAGGGATAGGGAATAAGTTGAGACATGGATAAGAGTTTCCGGTCTTGACAGAAGTGACAGTCTGACAATGCTTGAGATAGTTGCCTGAAGTCTTATCGGCAGTGGCACTTCCCAAAAATTACTATAAAGAAGTACCGGTGCCCAATAGAAATGATAGTAACGGTCAGAATCAGTCAGAAATTTATGTGTCAGATAAGAGAAATATTTTGCCGGCAGAAGTGAGTCGGCATCACATGAAGTAATAGTGACAAAAGAAGGGTCGAGCCCTTTTTGTCTTACTAATTTAGTTAAAAATTTGGCTGCCCAGGTAGAATTGCTGGCTTTTCCTTTTATTTCACCGGGCAAATCAGGATGATAAGTAGCCCCGATAAAACCAAATGTTTGATTAAATTCCTTAATCAGGGCTTCCGCTCTTAACTTTGCCTCCGTACCCTCACGTTCTTCCATAGCCAAGATGACAAAGATTCGTTTCTTAGGAAAATCTTGATCTTTAATATGTTGCAGTGTTATCTTTACTTTTTCCAGACTTTCTTTATAGTTGGGAATAATCACGACATGATGAATTTTTTTGAAATCCGGAAGTTTTTTTGAATAAACTAGCCAATCTATTTTGGAAAGTCTGGTCAGTTTCAGGAAAGAGAGGGTAGAAAAGATAGCCACAGAGAGTGATTTATAAAAAAAGTAAATATCAAAAGTAAGGATAAAATAAGCAACTACCGCCGGATGAAACGGAGAAAGCCAGACAGGTAAAGTGATAATTACCCAGGTGGTCAGAGGAAAGATAATTTCAATTGCCCTAATTACTGCCTGAGGTTTTTGGGGTGGATTTTGACTCATAAGACCTCTATATTGTAGCACACAAGAGTTCAAATCTTAAATAAATTTAGAGCATTGCGAGAGGTCATTTCCACAATCTCTTCAACACTTCTCTGATGAATTTCTGCTACCTCTTTTGCTATATAGGTGATATACGCTGGTTCATTACGGCTACCGCGAAAGGGTTGGGGGGTTAAAAAAGGCGAGTCTGTTTCCAAAAATAGTCGCTCCAACGGGGTAAGCTTAACCAAACTCTTTAGAGTTTGATTTTCAGGATATGTAATATTGCCGTCGAAACCGATATAGAAACCAAGTTTAAGTACTTCTTCCAGATGTTTCTTTTCTCCGTCAAAACAGTGAAAGACGCCCTCCACACTTTTGCCGTACTGTCTTATTATTTCCAATAAGTCATCGAAAGCATTGCGGCAGTGAAAAATTATCGGAAGATTTTCTTTTTGTGCAAGATCCAATTGCAGCAACAAAAGTTCTTTTTGTTGTTCTTTGTTCTCTTGCAAGAGTGGTGGATAACCATTGTATTCATGATAATCAAGACCTATTTCACCGATAGCTACTATTTTGTCATGCTGAACTTGTTTCAGCATCTCTTTTAATTTTTGTTCAATAATTAGTCTTCCTGATTGCTTAAATTCATCAACATGGTGTGGATGAATACCAATAGCTGCAAAGCAAGAATCATATCTTTGGGCAATCTCAATTGCTTTTTCGCTTGAATCAACTTTTGCTCCCGGGATGATTATTTTTGTTACACCAGATTCTTTTGCTCTATTTAATACCTCGTCTAGGTCCTTCTTAAAAGCTTTAAAATTCAGGTGAGCATGAGTGTCGATGAACATAGATTAAGTTTTGCACTTTTCCCTAAAAACCACCTCGGATGGTGGCCCGAAGGGACTCCTCAGAGGTGAAATTAATTAGTAACTTCTCCACCGTCCGAGGAGTCCTTCGGACACCTCGGAGGTGACTTAACCGCAAAAGTGCAAACTTTAATATTTAAGAAACCTTGATAAGTATCTTTCCGAAAACATCACGAGATTTTAATTTTTCCCAAGCTTTGGGGATTTGTTTGAGAGAATAAACAGAATCAATTATTGGTTTAATTTTATTCTCTTTTACTAATTGAAAAATTCTCGTTAGATCGTTATTCATAAAGCCGGATGAGCCGATTATCTGTTTCTGTTTCATATAGAGATCAATAAGATTTAGATTAATCTTTGAGTTTTCGGTTGCTCCGCAAAGAACTATTTTCCCAAGAGGTGCAATAATAGGTATTAATGTTTCCAGCGTTGTTCCTCCAACCGTATCAATCAAAATATCTACCCCATCGCCATCAGTTGCCTTCTCGACTTTCTTTTGCCAATTTTTCTTACGGTAATTGACAATAGATTTTATTCCGAGCGCTTTCAGTTTAGTTAACTTATTATCATTTCCAATTAATGCGATTACATTTGCTCCCGCCAGTCGGGTAAGCTGGCAAGAATAAACTCCCACTCCGCTTCCTGCTGCAGTTATTGCTACCCAATCAGCGGCTTTTATTTTTGCTTTATTAAAGACCATTCTATAGGCAGTGCCGGCAGAAAGAGTCACGCTACATGCTTCCTGCAAGGCAATGCCTTGAGGAATGGGAATAATATTGTCTTTGGGTACGCTGACATATTCTGCATATCCGCCATTTCTTTGGATTCCTAATAATGGTCTTCCTTTTCCGCAATGAAGATACGGATTTACTGCCACTTTTTTTCCATCAGGAAGTGTGCCGACTATTTCGCTACCCATTATTAATGGAAAAGAAAGACTATCACCAAATCTGCCGGATAAAACTGCCAGATCTACACGATTTACTCCGCAATAAGCAATTTTTACCACTACCTCATTCCTCTTGGGTATAGGAATAGGGACGTCTCTAATTCTTGGCGGATGTTGGTAATTCTCGAGGAGAAAAGCTTTCATTGATTTATATATTTTGTTTCCGGCCGGTAATGAAATTTATAAATTAGATTCTCGGAAATAATGGCGGTTGAAATTTAATTATTGGTCCTTTAAATTGTTTAAGAATTTTTTCTGCTGTAGTTGGTAAGAAAGTTTGTAAGTTATATGCAATATCCAAAATATTTTCTACATATAAATGAAGTTTTAGATAGAGAAGTTTTTTATCTTTTATTTGCCAAGGCTTACTTTCGTTTATATCTTTATCGAGCCATTTTAATCCCCATTTAATATCGGAACTCCAAATATAACCTAATGCTTTATCAAAATTGAACTTCTCCAAATTTGTTGAAACAGGTTTCTTTAGTTTTCTAGGTATACTAGTTAATTCGTGTACAGATCCGGAGGTATCACAGAGTTTGGCGACTCTTGCTACAAGATTACCTAATCCATTTGCCAGATCTGCATTATAGATTTCTTTAAATCTTCTTTCGGAAAAATCGCCGTCACTGTAGGATGGAATTTCCCGTAATAAGTAATATCGTAGGGGATCGGTACCGTATTTTTTTATCATCTCAATCGGATCAACTACATTACCAAGTGTTTTTGACATTTTCTGTCCGTCGACCGTCAAGTAGCCATGGACAAATAGTTCTTTTGGTAACTCGAGCCTTGCGGATTTGAGTATCGCCGGCCAGTAGATGGCGTGGAAACGAAGTATTCCTTTACCAATTACCATCACATCCTGCGGAGCCAGTCTTTTATAATTTTCTTCATCCCAACCAAACCCGATTCCACTCTGATAAATATTTAGAGCATCAAACCAGACATAGATAATTTGTCCGGGATCTCCCGGCACCGGAACTCCCCAATTTTTAGCGCGTTTCCTACTTCTTGAAATAGAGAAATCTTCAAGACCTCGGCGGATAAAAGCCAAAGCCTCGTTTTTTCGTATCTGGGGGATAACTTTTAGTTTATCTTGTAATATCAATTCTTCTAAAAATTTTTGGTAGCGGGAAAGACGGAAAAAATAATTTTCCTCCGATACTTCATCAAGCTTTTTACCAGGGTGTTCGAAACATTCTCCTTTTTCATCCAGCTCATCTGGGGTATAAAAAGTTTCGCACCCGACACAATAATGACCGGTATAAGATTTTTTGTAAATATCGCCATTTTTATCGCAGAGTTGCCATAATTTTTGGCAGGCTGGAAAATGGTGTTTTTTGTCTGTGGCTCTTTGCCAAATATCAAAAAAGACATTTAGTTTATCAGCAAGATTTAAAAATTCCTGATTATGGATATCACAAAAATCTTGAGTGGATTTACCTGCTTTTTCTGCCGCTTGTACTATCTTTAACGCATTCTCGTCTGCTCCACAAAGATAAGTTACATCCTCACCAAGCAGTTTATGATATCTTCGAATTACATCCGAATACACAAATTCCTGCGCATGGCCCACATGCGGAGATGAGTTTACGTAAGGTATAGCTGATGTCAGATAAAACTTGTTCATGGAGGCTATTATATCAGGAAGCTAGGTTTTTCTGAAGTATATTTCGAAAGTGATTAAAATGCTTACCATAAGAATAGTATTGATAATATTATCCAAATGCAGTTGGCGAAGGATTAGATAAATAATGATTATCCCCGTCCAAAGTAAAGACCTTCCGAATGGAAAAAAAGACTTAAAGGTGAACAAGAGATTCAAAGAAAGCAAGAAATAAAATACCAGGAAAGAAAGTATTGATGAGGGAGAGAATAAATTAATATAGCCAATAAATATAAGCCAAACTAATAGAATTTTAATAATTCCTCTTTTATTTTTTTGTCTTTGTCTCATAGGTCTAAATTCCTCCACCATCGGGGGAGTCCCCGCTGAACGATGCCACCCACGAAGTGAATTGAGCGCATTCTAATTCCATTGTAAGGTCTAAAGTGATAGAATGAAATACTGACTGTCATGCAGAAAGAAATATTGGTTATATCGATTATAACAATTATAGGTTTTATTATTGTTATTTACCTAATTAAAAAATGGTTAGGAGAACTCTCCGAAAAACAAAA
>JACREK010000071.1 GCA_016218275.1 Candidatus Gottesmanbacteria bacterium
CAAGGCTGGCAACTTCACCGATTTCATCATGCACCCTATTAGTAGTTATTCAGTATTTCCCAGTAAAAGTGTCATTGCGAGCACTTACAGTGTAAACGTAGCGAAGCAATCTATAGAGATTGCCGCGGCTACTTCGTAGCCTCGCAATGACAGAGGTTTTGGTAAGAACTGAATAATTACCTATTAATCGTTGACTTTCCGAGCGTTTGCGGATAAAATAGACTTCTGTTTTTAATATGGAAAAACATTCCTTAAAAGCCGGCAAAAGAACAATAGCAGGGCGCAAAGTAAAAAATCTTCGAAAAAGTGGCATTTTGCCGGCCAATATTTACGGCAAAAAAGTCAAATCCCAGGCAGTACAAGTTGCCGAGAAGGAATTCACATCTGTTTTTGTCAAAGCAGGAGAAACTGGTTTGGTGGAGCTTCTGGTTGACGGAGAAAAACACCATGTCCTTATTCACAGCGTGCAGTATCATCCGGTGTCAGGATCCCCATGTCATGTTGATTTCCTGCAGGTTGATTTGAAAGAAAAAGTAACCGCAAAAGTGCCAGTGGTCTTGGTAGGGGAGGCACCGGCAGTTAAAGAAAAGACGGGTGTGCTTTTGACGCTTGTTTCTGAAATTGAAGTTGAAGCATTGCCGGCGGATCTGCCGGAAAAGTTAGAAGTGGATATTTCAAATCTTTCTGCAATTGACCAGTCAATAAAGGTAGAACAGTTAAAAGTATCTGATAAGGTAAAAGTTCTTGCAGATCTCAATATAGAGATAGTGAAGGTAGCCCCATTGGTTTCCAAAGAAGCAGAAAAGATGGCCGCAGAAGAAGCTGCAGCCGCAGCCGTTGCAGCCGCTGCAACCGAAGCTGCTGCCACACCAGAAGGAGTCGAGGCAGGCAAACCGGTAGAGGCAGCACCAGCCGCACCAGCCAAAGAATCTCCCAAAGAAGTTCCTCCCGAAGCAGGGAAAAAAGAGTAAACGTTATTCCTGCAGTTTTTGCAGAAACTTCAACGCAGTTTCATCAGTAGGTGATTGTTTCAAAACTTCTCCCAGATATTCCTTTGCTCTCTCTCTATCTCCCAGTTGTGAATAAATTGCCGCCAGTTTCAGCAGTGTATATTGATAATCCGGGTATTGCCGCAGTAATTCCTGCCAATATTTACTTTCCTCCAGAAGTTGCTGTCTTTGATTTTTTATATTTTCCCATGTCTCCTTTGGAGAGGATTGTTTCCCCAAAACCGTGATTCCTTCCGTTTGGTTGTCACGAAAATTTTCCTGAGCCAGCCGGTATTCTTTCTGTGCCTCAGCCATATTTACCGGAAGATAATATTGGCCGAGCTTCTCATGGAGGCTACTGCTTAAAGGATTTTGCATAATCTGAAGCTGAAGCAATTTTTCCTCTGTGAAAGGAAAAAAAAATCTATGGGCAAGATTTATGGTGATAATAGTCAGGAAAAAAAGAAAGAAAAGAGGTTTTATTAAGGGTAAATGAGAGGGTGCGGAGATTTTGCGGATATTATGCGGGAATTGTAGACCGTACATAAATTTATTATATAAAAGGAGTAAGGGAGAGACAATAAGGAGTACTTGACCAATTTCTTTTTTTGGGTCAAAATTGAAGAAAACACCTTCCTTTTTTATGATTGAGCAAAATACACCTGATAACCAAACTGAAGCTCCAATTCCTGTTGCACAACCAACGTCTCCTCAAATAATAGTTTCCGGAAAGGGTGGAAAATTACCTCTATGGTTTTATTTACTATTTGTGGTAGTTTTGATTCTGTTTATAGGAATGACTTCACTGATAGTCGGCAGCTTGGGGAAATAGGGGATTTGAGCTTAGCCTTTGATTGACTCTTTTGATATTCCTTTAAGGGCGAACCCGGCAAGCAGACTTCCTCCCAATAAAAGATAGACCAGGTCGGCAGGACCGGTGGCCGGAATTTGGCCGGAAGGCGTACTGGTTGTGCCGGCAACGATTGTAGGAGTGGGAGTTTCAGCTTCAATAGTCGGAGTAGGAGTCACTTCGGTTGTAGCGGTTTTCCCAATAGGCAAGAATTTTCCAAAACGATCGCGCAAACCGCCAGCTATCCGGCCGCTTGAGAGAATGACAATTATCAAAAAGATAAAACCTAAGAATATAAGAATAAGTCTGCTTGATGTCATAAGCCTGTTCGCCTACTGGCAAGTGGCCTATAATATACGATGGTAGGTATTTTGTCAAGCGCTGGTGCTTTTTTCTTCTGAAAAAGCCGGCGTCCCGAGTCCCGACGTAACGTCGGGACGAGGGATCCCCTTCATCATTGACGTTAAACTTTACGTAAAGTATATTTGTAGTAGATGGAAAATATAAACCAGCAGTTATTTCAATTTCTCTCGCGGCCGGAACTTATCCTACCCTTTATCATCTGGAGTATTTTCTGGAAAGGTTGGGCTTTGTGGAAATCAGCTACCAAGCGGCAACTTCTTTGGTTTATCGTTCTTCTTTTGTTTAACTCTTTAGCTCTTTTGGAAATTGCCTATATTTTCTTCCTCAATAAATGGGATCTGGATAACGGAAAAATTTTGGCATTTTTGGAAAAAAGATTTGCTAAACCAAAAAAATCCTAAAGCACAATAACCTCCTCTTATTTTATGGTTTCACCAGCAGCGATGCGGAGACAATGAGGAATATTCCGAGAGAATTTAAAAGAAAAGAGACAATTACAAATTTATAGGTTTTCATCTTTGATATCCCCATAAGTGTTACTCCCAATTCATCAGGGAAAGGAGAAGCAATAATAATTGCTCCAACAACAGGAAGGGTCCAATGGAAATATTTTGAATGAAGCAGTTTTATAAAATGATGCTTGCTGTCAATCTTGTCATAAATCAATTCCAATTCTTTAGAGAAATCATCTTTTACCAAGTGAAAGATTATCAAACCGCCGACTACCGCTCCAAGACCGGCAATCAGTCCTATTTCTATTGCTGACAATTGTTCTGCGAGAATAAGAAGTATTAATGCTCCCGTTGAGACTGTAAAGATATTCACAAATAGGATTCCTGCAATAAAAGCGCCAATATAACCAAAATTTCCCAGATGGAGAAGGAAGGTATGAAAGGCCTCAATTCGGGAGAGGATAAGAGCAAGGACTATACCAAGAAAAACTAAAGTCAGGTTTTTATATTTCCAGTGTCGCCAATAGCTCATTTATTTAGTATAGCAAAAAGTTTTGCCTGATTTATCATGGGATTATTCACCTATAGTTTTCTGGATTTTCATATCAATAAAGTCTATAATCTG
>JACREK010000072.1 GCA_016218275.1 Candidatus Gottesmanbacteria bacterium
ATTCCGACAAGCCTGCACTGAGCTTGTCGAACGTGTTGAGAGATCCCTCGACAAGCTCGGGATGACCTAGTAATTATGAAACAATTGAACAATTCTGACTATCTAAATAATCTTCGCCATTCCTGTGCTCATTTGCTGGCTAAAT
Source organism: Candidatus Gottesmanbacteria bacterium (assembly GCA_016218275.1). GTDB lineage: Bacteria > Patescibacteriota > Microgenomatia > 2-02-FULL-39-11 > 2-02-FULL-39-11 > JACREK01. The sequence goes on from JACREK010000072.1 coordinate 146, forward strand.
CTGTTAAAGATCTTTGGCCGGGTACTCATAATGCCATAGGACCAGCTATTGAAAATGGATTCTATCAGGATTTTGATTTTGGCCCTTCGACAAGCTCAGGGCAAGCTGTAAAAATTTCTGATGCGGACTTACCCAAAATTGAAGAAAAAATGAGACAGACGCTTAAAACTTGGAATCATTTTGACTATAAAGAAGTATCTCTTGAAGAAGCAAAGAAACTTTTCGCTGATAATCCTTATAAACTGGAACTTGCCGAAGAATTTGCCAAGGGAGGGAAAAAACTTTTAACGAATGACCCCGGGAGTTTCCTCGACCTCTGTAAAATGACCCATGTGGAAAATCCTAAAAAAGAAATGCAACACTTCAAACTACTTTCTATTGCCGGTGCCTATTGGAGAGGGAGTGAAAAAAACAAAATGCTGACGCGAATTTATGGCACATGTTTTCCTACTAAAGAAGAATTAGATCATTATCTTTGGCAGATAGAGGAGGCAAAAAAAAGAGACCATAAGAAAATTGGTCAAGACCAAGAATTATTTCTTATAAACAACGATGTTGGCGGGGGTCTCCCTATATTTCTTCCCTATGGGGCTGTAATCAGACAGAGTATTGATAATTACATTTTCCAAGAAAAAAAGAAGAGAGGCTATACCTTTGTTTGGACACCACATATAGCCAAAAGCAACCTATATGTAAAATCTGGACATTGGAAGAAATACGAAGCAATGTTCCCCCCTTTGAAATTAGAGGATGAAGAATATGCCTTAAAGGCGATGAATTGTCCTCACCATTTTCAAGTATATTTATCAAAGCCAAGAAGTTATCGCGATTTGCCGCTACGGATTGCCGAAAATGGTACAGTCTACCGCTATGAGAAAAGTGGCGAATTAAACGGGCTTTTTCGGGTCAGATCAGCCACTATTGATGATACTCACACTTTTGTCAGGCATCAGCAAATTGAGGAAGAATACCAAAGAATTCTGGATCTAATTAAAAAAATTATGTCTGATTTTGGCTTTAAGAAATATAAAATGAGAGTTTCCACTCGCGATGTCAAACATAAAGGGAAATACTTAGGGGAGGAAACACTATGGCGGAAAGCAGAGGTAGCTATCCAAAAGGTAGCCCAAAAAAGTGATATTGATTGGTATTTGGGTCCAGGCGAGGCGGCTTTCTACGGACCAAAGCTTGATATCATGATTGAAGATGCCATCGGGCGTGAATGGCAATGCTCAACAGCACAGCTTGACTTCGTCCAACCGGTAAATTTCGATATGAAATATATTGACGAAAAAGGGAAAGAACAGAAACCGGCAGTGCTCCATATAGCAATTTTGGGATCAATTGAAAGGTTTATGGGGGTACTGATTGAACATTATGCGGGTAAGTTTCCACTTTGGCTTTCGCCTGTACAGGTAAAAGTTATTCCTATTGCCGATCGGCATAGAGAATATGCCGAAAATGTGGCAAAAATTCTCTCCGCTGACAATATCCGCACCGAAGTGGATTCTCGCAACGAGTCGATGCAAGGAAAGATTAGAGATGCAGCTTTACAAAAAGTGCCATATATGGGTATAATAGGAGATAAAGAAGTGACACGAAGTGTCATCCCGAGCGTTTACCCTGAGCGTAGTCGAAGGGAAGTCGAGGGATCCCGTAGTCAACAAAAACTGTTTATTAGTATAAGAACCAGAGAAGGGAAAGATTTAGGACAAATAAATCTTAAGGAATTTATAAGCAAACTTTTGCAAGAGATTGAGAAAAAATACTAAGTATTACCGGCTTAATTATCAGATATCTGCACCCCAGATAAGACTATTGGATGAAACTGGAAAACAAATTGGTGTTGTTGATAAAACAGAGGCTCTAAAAAGAGCGCAACTTGAAGAAAAGGATTTGGTCGAGATTGCTCCCAACGCCCGTCCACCGGTTGTCAAACTGATTGATTTTAAGAAATTTAAATATTTGGAAGCAAAAAGAGAGCGTGAGTCAAGAAAAAGCGTCAAACATGTCGGAGTGAAAGAAATCAGATTGTCTCCTTTTATCGGAGAACATGATTTTAAAATCAGAACAAGACAGGCGGAAGAATTTTTGAAAGACGGGAATCAACTTAAAATCTCGGTACCTTTTAGGGGCAGGGAAATTACTCATAAAGAGTTTGGCCAACAGATTATAGGCAAAGCAATAGATTCTTTAAAAAATGTTTCTAAGGTGGTAAAAAACCCTTATATGGAAGGAAGAGTGATGGTTGCGATATTATCACCCTCCAAACCAAAAGCAGAAAACAAACATGCCAAAACAGAAAACTCGAAAAACAATTCTGAAAAGATTTAAAATTACAGCCTCCGGGAAGGTTTTAAGAGGACATCAGTACGGAAGGCACAGACGCTCGCATAAAACAAAAAGGAGAATTCGTTCTTTTAAAGAACCTGCGCAGTTGCCTACAAAACAGGCAAGGATTGTAAAATTGATGATAAACAAGATGAAATAATATATGAGAATAAAAAGAGGAACCGTCAGTCACCGAAAACATAAAAAATTACTCGAAAGCGTAAAGGGCTTCCGGATGACCAAGGCAAGACTGGTGAAGGTAGCCAAAGAAGCTTCTCTTCATGCCGGTCAATATGCCTATGCCGGCAGAAAGATAAAAAAGTCAGACTTCCGAAAATTATGGATTACCCGTATCTCACACGCGGCAAAAGAAAAAGGTCTTTCGTACAGCAGTTTTATCAATAAATTGAAAAAAGCCAATATACTTTTGGATAGGAAAATAATTGCCGATTTGATTGTAAATGACACTGCCGCTTTTCAAGCCGTTGTTGACAAAGTAAAAAGTATTTGATACTATTGGTTTTATAGCATGACAACAATCCAAACAAATCGTGCCAATCGGCAGACAGGCTGGTTCTATTTTTACTTTATCCCGCAGGCGGGATTGGTTTGTTTGGAAAAATAACGTAATCACCAAGCAAAGTTTTTAAAACCAAGTCCCGCAAAAGGCGGGGTTTTTTTGTTGGCTCGTTAATGAGTCTGAACGAAGAGAAGACGAATTTACGAGCCAATCAATCCCGTACTTGCGCTCTTGCGAGGCAAGGACACAAGACCTTGCGAGCAAGCAAGCATAGTACTGGGATGATGTAGGACTCAGAATTTTACTATGATCATTTTTCTTAAACAAGATTTATCACTTGATAAAGAAAAACTTTTCCGCCAATTTTTGGTAGATCGGCGTGTGGAAGTGATTCCTATTAAGCGCAAAGAACAACTACTTTTAGTTGTGGTTGGACGGTTCGGTGAATTAGTGAGACGCGAAGTAGAATCTCATCCTTCTGTTGCAAAAATATTGGAAACAGACAGGCCTTATAAACTGGCCAGTAAATCATTCAAACAGCAGGCTACCAAAATTCATCTTGACAATGGAACAGTGATTGGCAATAAACATATCATTTTTATGGCTGGACCTTGCGCTATAGAAACAAAAGAGCAAATACGCGGTATCGCTTCAGAAGTAAAATCAGCGGGATGTCAGATATTACGCGGTGGCGCCTTCAAACCCAGAACCGGTCCTTATGACTTTCAGGGTTTGGGCAAAATTGCCCTTCACTTTTTAAAAGAAGCGGCAACGGAATTTGAAATGGCTATGATTACGGAAATAATGGATGTCAGAGATATAGAACTTATAGAAAAATATACCGATATTTTTCAAGTGGGAACACGAAATATGCAAAATTATCCATTATTAAAGGAATTAGGCAAAACCAGGAAACCTGTCCTTTTAAAGCGCGGTATGTGGGCAACTTACAAAGAATTGCTACTTGCGGCAGAATATATTCTTTTAGGTGGAAATGAGCAAGTTATACTTTGTGAACGAGGCATAAGGACTTATGTGCCGGAAACCAGATTTACGCTTGACCTAAATGTCGTAGCTTATCTGAAACATGAAACACACCTACCGGTTATAGTTGATCCAAGCCATGGAACCGGCAGAAGCAATTTGGTGCGTGCCATGAGCAAAGCGGCAATCGCTGCTGGGGCTGATGGGTTGTTGATTGAAACTCATCTTGACCCAAGAAAATCTATTTCCGATGCGGATCAAGCCATTTCAACCGTCGAATTAAAAAAATTAGTTAAAGAAGTAAAACGGGTAGCAATGGCGGTTGACCGAAAATAAAATTATGGAAAAAATAGCTTATTTATGAGGCTGCACCCTTAGGGTGCAAGGCTAAAAGGGTGCAAGGCTAAAAATGAAAAAAATAGCTTATTTAGGTATACCGGGATCGTACAGTTATATCGCGGCAATTAAATATTTTGGCAAAAAAAATAATATGTCAGCAAATAACTCAATCACCGATGTGTTCCTAAGAGTCGCAGACAAAACTTGCGACTTTGGCGTAGTGCCTTTGGAAAATACTACCACAGGGAGTATTACCGAAACTTACGACTCGCTGATTGATTCAGGTTCAGTAATTATTGGTGAGATTATGTTGCATATTCACCACCATCTTTTGGGAGTTGGGGAGAAAGTTGGGCAATCTTTAAATGGGATAAGCACATGTTATTCCCACCCCCAGGCAATTGATCAGTGTCAAAAGTTTTTTAAAAAACACGTCGGGATTAAGCCTGTCTTCACTTCCGATACGGCAACTGGCGCCAGAATGATCGCACAGCTAAACAGTGACACCAATGCGGCAATTGGCGCAAGTCATGCGGCAAAATTATATGGTTTGCAGATTTGGCAAAAAAGAATCGAAGATAATCCAAATAATTTTACACGGTTTGCAGTTATAGCCAAAGCTACCAAAAAAAAGGGAAATAAAATCTCTCTGGTTTTCTCGGTAGAACATAGACCAGGCAGCCTTTTTCGCACCTTAGAGCCATATGCTCGTCTGGGGCTAAATCTTACTAAAATCGAGTCAAGACCGGTATTTGGCAAACCTTGGGAATATATCTTTTTTTTGGATTTTGAAATTGGGAAGAGAGAAAACCAATTGTCTAAACTTTTATCGGAAATGAAAGAGCATGTTAACTTCCTTAAGGTACTGGGTAGATATAACAAAGGAAAAATTTATGAAACTTGAGAATTTAAGAAAGGAAATAGATAAGATTGACGAAAATTTAGTGCTTCTTTTAGGAAGACGGCTTGACGTGGTCAAAAAAATAGCCAAAGTTAAAAAAAGAGACAACTTACCGGCGGAAGATAAAATCAGGGAAAAAGAAGTGCTGACAAAAGTCAAACAGCTTGGAGATATGGTTGGACTTAATTCCCAATGGTTAATAAAGATTTTCCAATTAATTATAAAAGAATCAAAAAGATTTACCTCGCACGGGCTGCCCTTTCGACGCTAATATGGATAACTTACCTAAGAAAATAACAATTATCGGCGTGGGGCTAATCGGAGGATCTATCGCTTTGGGTCTAAAAATGCATTTAGCCTCAAAAATAACGATTGTAGGACTGTGCAGTAGAATCGAACGGACTCAAAAAGCTAAAGAATTGGGTATTATAGATGAAGTGATTGACCTCCACGCTCAACCCCTGGGGTTGAGGCTAGTCACTTTGATTATCCTAGCTACTCCAGTTGAAGAAACAATTAAGCTTCTTAAATTCCTTTCCAAGATAAAGTTTAAGAACTGTCTGATCATCGATGTAGGAAGCACGAAAGAATTTGTCATAAATGCTGCTAAACAACTATTGGGCCCAAACATTTCGTTTATCGGTACTCATCCGATGGCGGGAAGCGACTCTTCCGGCTTTGAAAATGCCGATCCATTTTTATTCCAAAACAAACCTTGGATTATTTGTCCGGCTGAAAATATTATCAAAGAACAATTAAAGTTAGTTGAAGCGCTGATAAAGATATTAGGGGCAAAAAAGATGATTATGAGAGATGCAAAACATGATCAATTTACGGCTTTTGCCAGCCATCTTTCTTTAGTAATTTCCAGTATTTTAATTTCTACAGTTGCCAAACAGAGACAATGGAGAAAAATTGCCCAAATTGCTTCAACCGGATTTCGAGATACCACAAGATTGGCAAGTCATAATCCACGAATGAAAACTGATATTGTTTTATCCAACAAAGAAAATCTTATAAAAGCACTTAACGCAACTAGAATAGAAATTGATCGTTTCATTGAAGTGTTACACAGTGGCAATACTGATAATCTATTCAACTATTTTAATCAGACAAAAATTATCAGAGACAACTGGCTCTCAACTTATTTTAACTAAAGCTATGTTTACACTGAGCCCTTCGAAAACTCAGGGTAAACGCCGAAAGGTTTACCCTGAGGAACGAAGGGAGCGAATGTGAATATTATTTCAAATATTAAAAATAAAATAATACCAGAAGTTCAGCAGACCACTTATTTGGTTGGATCTGATTTATTGGGTAATTTGCATAATATAGAAATTATAAAGAAGAAAAATTACGATACTTTTTTGCTATTTTCTGATAAATCTGTTTTTAAACTCTATGGTAAATCTGTTTCTCATTCGTTAAAGAAATTAAACAAACCAGTTATAGTTTCCTTAATTCCAGCTGGAGAGCAGTCTAAGGATTTTAAACTACTGGCAAAAATTATTAAGCCATATTTTCAAAATGGTTTTACAAGAAATTCATGTTTTATATCTCTCGGCGGAGGAGTGGTAACGGATATTGGTGGTTTTATCGCAGCAATACTTTTGCGGGGCATACCAAATATCAATATCCCAACTACACTTCTTGGACAAATTGACGCAGCAATTGGAGGTAAGTCCGGAGTTAACTTTTGGCTTTCTAAAAATCTTATGTATAAAAATATGATCGGTAATATTAAACAGCCGAAACTTGTGATAAGCGATGTAGAAGTATTGAAAACTCTTCCTGAAAAAGAAATATTAAATGGACTGGGAGAAATAGTAAAATATTGGGTAGGTTGGGGGAAACCAAACTTAAGACACCTCGGACGGTGTGCGAATGCTTTATCCTGTAAGGAACTCCTCCGAGGTGGAGGGATCAGTAAAAAAGCGATTAAGACACCTCCGAGGTGGCAGGCTGAACGAAGTGAAGTTATGACTCCTCGGATGGTGGAGGAGTTAATAAAAACAATCTCCATTTGCCAAAAAATCAAAATTGATATAGTCAAGCAAGATCCGTATGAAAAATTAGGTATAAGACAAAAACTTAATCTTGGTCATACTATTGGCCATGCTATAGAAGGCGCTTCAAAAGGAAATCTGTCTCATGGAGAAGCGGTAAGTCTTGGTCTTATAGCTGCTGCAAAAATTAGTTTGATGTTAAAACTACTAAATTATAAAAATTATAAATTAATTACATCCACTATAAATAAATTAGGCTTACCAACAACCGTCTCAGGTATTGATATAGATATGGTGGAAAAGGCTTTGGAAATGGACAAAAAGGGAGGAAAATTTGTTTTAATTGCCGGTATTGGTAAGCTAGAGGTGGGAGTAAAAGTAGAAAAAGAGTTAATTAATAAAATTCTTAGGAAGATTATTATATGAAAATTTTAATTATTCATGGACCTAATTTGAACATGCTGGGGAAACGAGATCCGTCAAAATACGGCAAATTTACTCTGGATGAAATCAATAAACAATTAGACAAATTAGGTAAATCCATGAATGTATCTCTAAAATTTTTTCAATCAAATCACGAAGGGGCAATTATTGATTTTTTGCAAAAAACTTCATCGCAAAAAGCAGACGGAGTATTAATCAATCCGGCAGCGCTGGTCAGATACGGTTATAGTTTAAGGCAAGCTTTAATCGATTTGGGTAAACCGGTTGTTGAAATCCATATGTCTGATGTAGATAAAACCGGAGTCAATAAGACAGTAAATGTTTTAGAAGATATTCGGATTGATCAGGTGGTTGGCTTGAAAGAAAAAAGTTATTATGAAGGATTAAAAAAGCTTATAAATTACTTAAGAAAATAAACATGTTTCTGAAAGTCAATAAAAGCCAAAATTTAAAAGGCGAGATAACAATGCCGAGGAGTAAAACGCACTCCTTTCGGGCTTTAATCCTTGCGGCGCTTGCCGATGGTATCTCTATTATTGCAAACCCAAAAATCAGCAATGATTGGAATGAGGCAGTGAAAGCACTGAAAATGTACGGAGCCAAAATTGAACAGACTGAAAATAATGTTTTTAAAATCACAGGCGTAAACGGAAAATTGAAAACACCGGATGATGTTATCAACGTGGGTAATTCCGGAACAATGTTATTTCTTATTGCGGGAGTTGCCGCTGCCTGTCCTAGTTGGTCGGTAATAACCGGAGATGAATCAATCAGAAATTTACGCAAAATATCAAAAAATCTTTTCGAACCATTCAACAATTTAGGGGTTAAAATTATTTCTACTAAAGAAGACGGCATGGCTCCGCTTCTTATCAAAGGCAAAGTTAACGGTGGAAAAACGATAATGGATGGAGTAGGCTGTCAACCGGTCTTCAGTGTCTTAATCGCTTCTGCAATGTCAGAAAAGCCGCTGGATTTATTTGTTAAAAATCCGGGAGAGAAAGCATATATTGAGCTCCTTTTATATTGGTTTAAAAAAGTTGGTCTGAAGTTTGAAAATGTTGGGGGAAAATATGAACATTATATCTTCCCCGGGAATAAATCACCAAAAGCTTTTGAAACAACTATTCCTTTTGAATGGTCAGCTCCACCATACCCATTGCTGTCAGCAATTCTAACCAAGAATTCTGAAATAAAAGTAAAAGGAATGGCTCTTGATGATCCATATGGAGATAAGTTTGTTATCAACACTTTGCAACAAATGGGAGCGGATATTTCGGTAAATAAGGAAGAATTAACTGCTCAATCAAGCAAACTCCATGGAGTTGAAGTAGATATGAATCTTATGCCAGATCAAGTCCCAACTATTGCTGTGGCTGCCTGCTTTGCAAAAGGAAAAACAATTATCAAAAATGCTTTAACTGCTCGTTGGAAAGAATGTGATAGAATTGCCGCCATCTGTAAAGAACTTAAAAAAATGGGGGCAAAAATTATTGAAAAAAAAGATGGATTAATCATTGATCAGGACGGTACCTGGAGATTACGGGGTGCAGAAGTTGCGGGGTACAAAGATCACCGTATGGTTTTATCTCTAGCTGTAGCTGGACTTGCTTCTGATGGTGAAACAATTATTTCCGATGCAGAAATGGTAGAAAAATCATTTGAGACTTTTATCCCGGAAATGACAAAATCAGGAGCAAATTTACAACTCGAAGAACAATAAGCAATTAAGACACCTCCGAGGTGTGCGAAGCACTCCTCGGACGGTGGAGGAGTCAGAAACTGATATGAGAATCATTCTTATCGGTATGAAAGCTTGCGGAAAAACAACTGTGGGAAAATTTTTATCCCAAAAATTGGGTGTTTCTTTTGTTGAATTAGATAATGAAATTGAAAAAAAACATCTCAATGATAAAAATGAAAAATTGTCTTTTAGAGAGATATTCAAAAAATATGGAAAAAAATATTTTCGAGACCTCGAAACAAATACTCTATCAGAAATATCAAAAATATTAGCAGGGAAAGATTTTGTTTTTGCTTGTGGAGGGGGGACACCGCTAAAGAATAAAAATAGAAAAATATTAAAAAATCTTGGTAAAAATATTTTCTTAGATGTAAACAGGGAAGTACTTTTAGAAAGAATCTTAAAAGACGGATTGCCCTCCTTTTTTCCCTATCCAGATGATCCGGAAAAGTCCTTAGATGAACTTTTAAGTAAGAGACTACCAGTCTATCAGGAGTTAGCAGAGTTTACTTTGACTATTGATAAAGAAACGCCGGAGGAAATTGTTAATAAATTCTTAGAGAATATATATTAATTCAGGTGCGGCCGCATGTCGTTTAATATATATACTAACTGAATATATGAAAATTAATGGCGAAACTCAAATAATAGGCTTTTTTGGTTCAACATATAAAACAAGCAAAATGTATGCCATGTATAATGCTGCTTTTCATACATTAAATCTGAATTATATTTACGTTCCGTTTATTGTTAATGATTTAAAAAAGGCCGTTGAAGGAATACGTAATTTGGGTATCAAAGGAGTTGGCGTAACCATTCCGTACAAGATTGCAATTGTAAAATATTTAGATGAACTGGATGAAAATGCCAAAAGAATCGGAGCGGTCAATGTGGTAATTAATAATAATGGAAAATTAATCGGCGGCAATACTGACGGTTTGGGGGGAGTCAAAGCTTTAAAAGAAGTCACAAAAATTTCCGGCAAAAAAGTTATTTTGTTAGGTGCAGGGGGTGCCGCCAGAGCTTTAGCTTTTGCTATAAAAGATGAAGATGGAAATTTGGTAATAGTCAACAGGACAGAAGAAATAGGCGATGATTTGGCTAAGGCAGTCGGCAGTAAATTTATCCAATTCCACCAATTAGACAAAGAGATAAAAGATGCGGATATTCTGATAAACGCAACTTCTATAGGCATGGCTCCAAATGACAATAAATCATTAGTCGACAAGCAGTTTTTACATTCTGACTTAATAGTCATGGACATCGTAACTAATCCAAAAGAAACAAAATTATTAAAGATGGCAAAAAAAATGAGATGTAAAATAGTTTACGGAGAAAGAATGCTTTTTTGGCAAGCTGTGTTAAAATTTAAGTTATTCACTGGCATTGGGATACCAATTAAAGTAATGGAGGAAAGTCTTTATGCTTAGATTTCTAACAGCCGGAGAATCTCATGGACCGGCGGAGATTGCCATACTGGAAGGAATACCTGCAGGTATGAGCTTATCAGTTGATGATATTCAACCCGATCTTGAAAAAAGACGCGGTGGACTAGGTCGTGGAGGTCGGGGAAAAATCGAGACTGATGAAGTTGAAATTCTGGCTGGAGTTCGCTTTGGAAAAACTCTCGGTAGTCCCATAGCCTTAATGGTTAAAAATTTAGACTCCGAGAATTGGAAAGTTAAAATGTCGATAGGTGCCAAGCCAAACCACCTGGAGGGTGGATTAACTTGGCACGTTAATACAATAACCAACCCACGCCCTGGACATGCTGATTTGTCCGGTAGTTTAAAATATAATTTTGACGACATAAGAAATGTGATTGAAAGAGCTTCAGCTCGAGAAACAGTCATGAGGGTAGCGATAGGTGCAATCTGCAAGAAGTTTTTAACTGAATTTGATATTGCTATAAGCAGCCAAATAATCCAAATAGGAAAAGTACAATTGTCTAAATCATTTGATTCTAAAAAAATAGAAGAGGTAATACTGGACGCAACTAAAAGAAAAGATACGCTTGGTGGAGTAATTGAAATAATTGCTCAAAATGTACCTCCTGGTCTTGGAAGTTATGTTCAATGGGATAAAAGGCTTGACGGAAAATTAGCAGGAAGTTTAATGAGTATCCCATCGGTAAAGGCAGTAGAAATCGGAGATGGCATTGCCAATGCTTCTTATTTGGGAAGTGAAGTTCATGATGAGATATATTACGATAAGAAGCGGAAGTTTTATCGCCAAACCAACCGAGCGGGGGGGATAGAGGGTGGTGTTTCCAATGGAGAAGATATTATTTGCCGGATTTATCTTAAACCTTTGTCTACTCTGGGAAAGCCGTTAAATACGGTCGACATAAAAACTAAAAAGAAAACGGAAGCGCTCATAGAACGATCTGATATCTGTGTCGTGCCTCGTGCTGGCGTAATTGCCGAATCTATGATAGCTTTTGTTTTAGCGGATGCTTTTTTAGAAAAGTTTGGCGGCGACTCGCTTTCAGAAACAAAAAGAAATTTTGCCGCTTATTTAAGGGGTTTGTAAAAAACCATCTGTCATTCTAAAATAAATATATGGAACAAGAGTTGAAAAAATTACGGGAAGAAACAGACAAAAGAATTGAAAAAATAAAAGACAGTGCTGCCCTGAATAAATTATATCTCAATCTTTTTGGCGCAAGCGGAAGTTTCACCAAATTGCTAAAGACTCTGAAAACCCTTCCTGCCGAAAAACGCCCGGCTGTGGGAAAGTTAGCCAACGAAATTAAAAAGCAAATAGAAGATAAATTCAGCCGGCAAAGAAGCATCATTGAAAAAGTTAAGATTGACGAATGGCTGGACGTGACTGCCCCCGGTCTGCCACCCCAAATAGGGCATCTACACATTGTTACACAAGCAATTTCTGAGATTTCCAGAATTTTTGAGCGAGTTGGATTCACCAGGGTACGATATCCGGAAGTGGAGTACGAATGGTACGCTTTTGAGTCTCTGAATATGCCTGCCAATCACCCGGCCAGAGATGATTTTGAGACATTCTTTTTAGATACGCCTTCTATTCCCAAGATGGGGCAACTGGTCCTTTCTCCTCATACCTCATCCGGGCAAGTGAGGGAGATGAAAAGGTTGAAAAAGCCACCTATCAGAATGATAAATATTGCCAAATGCTACCGTCCCAACTGGGATATCTCCCATACTCCCATGTTCCATCAGTTTGAAGGACTGGTGGTTGATACCGGAATAAACATCACCCATCTTAAAGGAACGATGGACTATTTTGCCAGAGAATTTTTCGGAAAAGACAGAAAAACCAGGCTGCGGCCATTCCATTTCCAGTTTACCGAACCCTCATTTGAAGTTGATATCAGCTGCGGAGTCTGTCTGGGAAAAGGAAAACTTACAGATGGCAACAATTGCCGTTTCTGCAAAGATGGCTGGCTGGAACTGGGAGGAAGCGGCATGGTGCACCCGAATGTTTTAAAGATGGGAAATATAGATCCAGTTAAATATAGCGGATTTGCTTTCGGCTGGGGAGTGGAAAGAACTTATATGATGAAATCAGGGACAAAGCTTGATGATATCAGACTTTTATATAGCAATGATATAAGATTTTTGGAACAGTTTTAATATTTGTCATTCCGAACGTAGTGAGGAATCTCTCGCAAATGCGAGAATCTTTCAAACAAGTTGAGAGATCCCTCGACAAGCTCGGGATGACACAAAAAATGAATATTTTAATTCCCGATTCCTGGCTTAGAGAATATCTCGAAACTGATGCTACACCAGAGCAGATAAAAGACTGTTTGTCTTTGTGCGGACCGTCTGTTGAAAGAATAAACAAAGAAGGCAGCGATTATATTTATGAAATTGAAATCACCTCAAACCGTGTAGATATGGCATCTGTTTATGGAATTGCTCGGGAAGCTGCGGCGATTCTGCCTCGATTTGGAATAAAAGCAAAACTAAAACAACTTGCGATAAAGACACCTCGGACGGTGGCCCAAAGGGACTCCTCCGAGGTGGAGGAAGCAGATAAACTTCCGATGGAAGTCTCTGACCCC
>JACREK010000076.1 GCA_016218275.1 Candidatus Gottesmanbacteria bacterium
GAATTTTATTTATCCACACTTGTGTCGAATGTTCTTTCTATCAGTTGATCTCCTATGGCAATCTTCAGATTATCCAGCGCTGCCTCAATTGGGTAAAAAGTAAGTATTTTCCCATTACGAATATCTAGAATGGTCTCTTTTGAAGCCGAAATACCGTCGATTGATAACGATAATCCCGACTGATTCCATGAAGAGGTAATGCGATGCCACTGATTTGATTGCAGATTATCAATTGATTGAGAGACTGTTGTTGATTCCTTCCCGTTGACAGTTCCAAAAACCAAAAGATTTCCCAAAGAAGTAAATTGTTTGGCTAAAAACAATCTGCTTAATAAATTATCGGAAATAATAAAAGGTGATTCAAAAATTATATATGACCGGTTATCTTTTTCATCCAAAAATGGTTTGATATCAAAACTGATGCTTCCTGTTGGAAGAAGATGAAATTCTGGAGCGGTAAAAATAAGGGGACTATTGTTATTTTTCAACACAATTGCCTGATCCGAAGATTTTCCGCTTGGTCCTGGTATGAAAGTGGCAATGGATGCTGTCGGTATAAGTTCTAGATAGAGAATAGAGTTTGGTTGCATGATAAATGTTTTGGAAATGATTCCATCGGTAGTGGTGAGTTCATATTTACCAGAATTTCCAATCAGCGGATAATTAAACGCCAAACTATACGATGCCGGGTTTAGACCGGCAAAAGTAATTGGTACATTTTCCGTATTTTTAGAAGCAGGATCATAATTACTCAAAACTACCTTTATAGTATTGTTGAAAGTTGATGCTAATCCTGAAACAAAAGTTCCATTACCATCAAGGAAAAGTTGATTGCCGGACATTTTTGAAAGAGTCTCAAATGCTCTATAACGGGGTTTGGGAGAGAGCGGCTGATTTGTGTTTTTTTCATGTGTAAGAAGACCCCATTTTCCGCCAGCTGGCGGAGGTCCGTCTTTTACCTCAAAAGCAAAAGCAAGATTTATATCCTTGTTGAAGTAAGACAAAGCGTTGATGGTAAAAGCTGCTGCCGCATCACTGTTATTTATCGGTAAATTCCCAGATTCTATACCCCATTCAGTTAATATTAGAGGAATACCAGCATATTTGGGAAATGCAGACAGATCTTTCCTGATTTTTTGACTATCGGATAAAAAATCATATGGTCTTTTTGTATATCTATGCCATGAATAAAAGTCCAAACGTAAATTATTTTGGTTAACATAGGATAAAAAATCATTAACCCAGGCAGAGTAATAAGAACCTACCGCCGGTCCGCCGATATAAAAATTGTTGATATTTTCAGCCTCTTTTGCTCCTTTTTCGGCATAAAAATATAACAGGCGATAATCTTTTCCTTCTTCTAATTTCCAGTCGCCAAACTGAGACAGTTCAGGTTCATTCCAGACTTCATAATAGATATTGTTTAAATTCCGATTATTTTTGCCGCTATAATGTTCAACTGTTGCTTTCACCAGATTTTTCCAGTTTTCCCAATCGGATGGGGGATCGATAATGGAGTTAGATGAAGTAAATATTGATGGCATATAAGAGAGGCTGAAAAAAGGCAAACCGCCGGAAGCGATAATATCATCTACTGTTTGATCGAGTCTCCCAAAGTCATAAACAAAATTATTATCTTTTTTCCGTACCACTGAATAAGAATCATATATATGGTCAAGTCTAATGTATTTGGGATTAATCTGCCGCAGTTGAGAGACTACGTTAGTCAGCATCGGCGGTGGTTCCTCCCCCCCTTGGGCAAAAGCTGTCCAGGATTTATTTAAAGGCCCGATAATATTTTTCGTATCGACAACTATATTGGCAGCCTTTGGAGCTGCACGGCTGAGAAGTTGCTGAATCTGTCTGCCGGCAAAAAGGACTATCGGCAGAGTCAGGATAGCCAGGATGATATAGATAAAATCTTTCCGCATCAATTTTATAGTAACATTGATGATTCTATATGCGCAATCATAGCTTGACCCCGTACAACACTTACCTTCTCCCGGCTCTCAAGTCCTCGCGTCGAAGGGGCGTGTATACGGGGTCTGCGGGGCGTTTATCCGCCCCGGCGGATATTACGCCCGGGTCTATGATAACGGCAGTGGGTAACAGTGTCATCCCGAGCGAAGGGATGCACCAGACGGTGCGTCCCGAAGTCGAGGGATCTTCCAGCTATGTTATAGTAAAAAGTAATGGATAGACAATATTATGTCTATATTTTGA
>JACREK010000074.1 GCA_016218275.1 Candidatus Gottesmanbacteria bacterium
AGAGGCAGTTCGTATCCTTCATCTTTAAATATTAGGCATCTTGTAACGTTTATAGCTTTAAAGTAATATAACTCTATGGCGATACCTTTTTCTTCTCCTAAGTGGCGAAATATAACAATTTCCGGGCGGGCTGCCAGCGGGGCAACCACTCTTTCCCGTGTGCTTGCGGAAAAATTGGGGTGGAAATTGATCAATGGTGGAGAAATTTATCGCGAATATGCCAAGAAAAACGGTATTCCTTTGGAAAAAACCACTGCTTCGGATGATAAATATCATTTACAACTGGATAATTTCATCAAAGAGAAACTAAAAAATGAAAAAAGTCTGATTATTGAATCCTGGCTTTCCGGGTTTGATGCTGCCGGAATTGACGGTGTTTTCAAAGTTTTTGTCACCTGTTCAGATGACAGTGTACGAATTGATAGGCTAGTAAATCGCGACAAAATGACAATTGAAGAAGCTAAACAGCATTTAAAAACCCGCGAAGAAGAAAACTTGAAAAAATGGGAAAAACTCTATCACACCCGCGACTTCTGGAATCCGGCTCTTTATAATCTGGTAATCGATACTTACCATAATGGACCAACGGAAACACTCAATCTGGTCCTTCAGGCAATCGGTTTTCCTAAGTGACCTAAGTTACTTAAGAAACTTACTATTGCGGTTTATTCAAAACAATTGGTTTAAACCTTGTCATCGCCTCCAAAGTATAGTGGATTCCTTGCACACCTATCCCGCTTCCTTTAATTCCTAAGAAGGGGAAATGGTCAGGTCCTCTTTGGGGCTTGCTGTTGATCTGCACTGTACCAACGTCAATTTGCTGTGCCAGTTTTATTCCCGCTCCCTCATCGCTGGTAAAAACTGAAGCCTGCAATCCGTAATTGGAGCCGTTAATAATTTTGACTGCTTCATCAATTGATTTTACTTTTATAAATGATACCACCGGTCCGAAAGTTTCAATACGCAAAATTTCCATCGACGGTTTAACACCTTCTAAAATAGTGGGTTCTATATATCTTTCTTTTTGCTCTCCCCCGTAGACAATTTTTGCCCCTGCCGCTTTTGCCATCAGAATTCTTTTCTCAATCTCCTCTGCCGCAGCATTTGAAATAACCGGCCCTAAATTGTATCCTTCGCTTCTGGGATCACCCATTTTGATTAACTCTTTGGTTTTTTTCACTACTATCGGCAACAACTTGTCAATAGTCGGAGAAAGTCCCAAAACATATTTTATTGCGGTACAACGTTGACCGGAATAGGAAAAAGCGCCTTTGACAATTTCTACAGCCGTTGAGTGCATATCCGCATCGGGCAATACTATTGCAGGATTATTGCCTCCGCATTCAAAAAGGATAGGAATCATGCCTATTTTTTCTGCAATAGATTTACCTACCTGCGATGAACCGGTAAAAGTCACCATATCAATGCCACTATGTGTACAAAGATAATCGCCTATATCACTTCCTCCTCCTGTCACAGTCACAATCACTCCATCCGGTACTCCGGCAAGACGAAAAATTTCGGTTAAATGGAGTGAAGAAATCGCTCCCTGTGTCGGCGGTTTGAAGACAACGCTATTTCCCATAATCAGGGCGGGAGCAATTTTGGAAACAGATAGGTTCACTGGATAATTAAAAGGGGCAATAGCCAAAATCACTCCCAAGGACACTCTTTCAATGATTGCCATTTTGGTCTGGTCATATCCGGGAAATGCTTCACCTGACAATTCTTCGCCTTTTATATGCAATCCTTCGTTGGCAAAATAATCAACCATGTCAGCCGATCTTAATATCTCGTCCTTTGCCTCGGCTAAAGTTTTACCTATTTCTTTAATCAGAATTGTTGTTAAATAGTGCTCGTGGTGCCTTATCCAATCGGAGGCAAGATGAAGAATTTGGGCGCGTTTTATCATGGGAATATCGCGCCAAAGAAGTTGTGCTTGATGCGCCCTCTCAATTGCCTGATCAATTTCACTATGCGATACCAGTTGAATTTTTCCCAAGATATGATTATCCAAAGGAGAAATAACATCTATAGTTTTTCCGGTTAAAGATTCTGCCCATTTCTCACCATTGAAGAATCTGTAAGTTGGAGGAGATTTATGATCGTGAAGACTAACAAAATATTCCTTGGGCATTAGATATATAATACAGCGTCTAGGGTATAGCGTCTAGCGTTTAATTTTTTATCAAGGGAGTATACAAAGAGAAGGAATTTTCAGTTTCTTGAAATCTTTGTCGAAAGAGAAGAGTGTCGGGATTTTATATTGTTGCATCAAAATTATATTAGTAGCATCGGTGAGCGAAAAGGTATTGGGGGTGGGGTATTTATTCATAATAAGTATTGCTTTTTCTATAGCATTTCTATCCACTGGTAAAATACTAAGAGACTTTCCTTTTTCCAGATCTGAAAATTGATTATATAGGTCATACGCTTTGGATTGACCCAAAAGTTTTCTGATTTTTGTAATAGTTTCACTAATTATAAAAAAAGAGATATAAAGTCTGGTTTTGATATCAAAAGAAGAAAAAATAGCTGCAGCTTTTTGATGATTAGTATCGGTTGTAATCACCGAGCTTATCCAAGCAGAACTGTCGACAAATAAAAACCTTTTATGGGTCATCGTAGATGTCATCAACTGTAGAACTTGCATCAGTCGGACCTTTTCCCAGCATGCCGATCATGGATAAGAAAGGGTTATTCGTAGATTTTTTTTGCCTTTTTTTTACTTGTTGTATTTCTCTTTTAATTTCTGGTTTGGTAGAAAATTCTTTTCCAGCTTGACGCAGTGCTTCTGCCAAAGAAATACCACGGCTCAGAGCATAAAGCCTAAGATTATTTAACAGTTCTTCTGGTAGATAAACCTGTAAACGTTTCATACACTAGAGAATAGCAGATAGATGTATATATGTCAAGATATAGATGTATATTTTAGTATATTCGTTATTAGATTCGTACTAAAGCGGGTCTATGATAACGGCAGTGGGTAACAGTGTCATCCCGAGCGAAGGGATGCACCAGACGGTGCGTCCCGAAGTCGAGGGATCTTCCAGCTATGTTATAGTAAAAAGTAATGGATAGACAATATTATGTCTATATTTTGA
>JACREK010000075.1 GCA_016218275.1 Candidatus Gottesmanbacteria bacterium
TAGGTCTAATGGTTAATTTCAAGGCCGAAATGTTTATAATCCTTAAAGTGTGGAAGATCCCTCGACGGAGTTTACACTGAGCTTGTCGAATGTGCTCGGGATGACAATAACAATCTAAACTGAAACTGCAGGTGGGTCAGCACGAAGGTTTATTGAGGAATGACAAATTTGGTGATGGTGACTCCCGTATAAACTTCAATAATCCGAAAGATTAAAAAAGCAATTACCATCAGCACTATTCCGGCAAAAGCAAAAGTCATCGTCTGCTGGGCGGATGCGGTTGATTTCTGGTCACCACCCGAGGTGAGGAATTTAAATCCGCCAACCACCAGCATGATAAAAAGAGCAAGAACCGCCAGACTCACGGCAATAGTTAGGATTCTGGCAAAAACAACCTCTAAACATTTAAAAGTGGGAATTTTTTCTCCGCCTATTGTCTGTAAACAAGAGTTCCAATCCATGTGTGGGGTTTATTTAAAATGGTGTCGGGAATTTCAAATTTGAGAGATCAAAACCCAAGAACTGTCCGGCAACCAGCATAATTGCCCAGGCGGCAAAGACGATAAAAAGACCCAAAAGCGCTGCCTGGATACGGTGTTGAGCGGCTTCCACTCCTGCTTTGTCTCCGCCAGAGGTTATCCACTGCACCCCTCCCCAGATAAGAAAGATAAAAGCAGCCAGAGCCGAAATAATCAGAATCAGCCCGATTACTCCACCCAGAAGCTTTCCCGGGTTGTCAATTTTGAGATTTGGCGGTTTCGAGATGCTTATATCCACTTGTGCCGCAACTGGCGCAGCGGATAATATGAATGTAAAAAAAGTTGTAGTTAAAGCAGTAAATTTTTTCATTTAAGCCTCAATTTGTATTATGAACAGTTTTTTAGAGCTTGTCAAGACACGTTCTAGAAACCTATATCAAAACTTTCTAAAACAGGATAGTGCATGGGTGACGCGAGTCAGGTGCCCTTCTGGTGTGGTGTTTAACCCGACACAACAGAAGGGTGACGAGCGGCAGGACCCTCGGAGAATGCGGTTTTGATACCAGTTCTAGATCAAATCAGAGAAGGAAGTCTCAGTTGAAAGCCGCCTCCGCCTCCAACCGGAGAAATCCCCAGGAAATTCAAAATTAAAATATAAAAAGTCCAGGCGGCAAAAACAATAAAAAGTCCCAAAAGCGCATTGGTGAGTCTGTCTCTGGCATGTTCCACTCCGGTTTTGTCCCCGCCTGAAGAAATCCATTCAAGCCCTCCTTGCAGAAGCTGGAAAAGAGTCCAGATAGTTGCCAAAATCAGTATGACTCCGACCAAACCGGAAATAAAATTGCCAAAGACAGTTTCCGGCGTTTTTCCGGTCATCCCGGTAACTGCCGGATTTCCGATCGGCGGTATATTTTGCGCTAGTAAATTTCTATTCATATTAAACCCCATGTCATTGCGAGGATCCCGATTTAATCGGGAGACGTGGCAATCTCTCGTGAATACGAGCTCAAACGAGCCTGCACTGAGCTTGTCGAACGTGTTGAGAGATTCCTCGCTAACGCTCGGAATGACACAGGAGCGTTATAATCCCAATGTCTGCAAGACTGCTCCCGGATTCAGAATATCAAGACCCAGGAGTTTGCCAACAATTCCGACAACTGCCCAGGCAATCACAATAACCATCAGTCCGATAAGAGAATTGGTGATTTTATCTCTTGCGGCTGTAGTTTCATTTTTGTCTCCACCGGCTGCAATCCACTGAAAGCCGGCAATGATAAATTGGAAAAGAAACCATAATGCCGCAACAATTGTCAGAAAACCGATAATGATACTTACCACTTTATTTAAAGTAATTCCGACTGTGGCTTTGTCACTTTTTTGACAAAGAATTTCAGCAATGGCGCCAAATCCTCCACCACAACCAAGCCCTTGGTCGCTTCCGGGAGGAGCGGAGAAGACTGGTGGTATCAGAGTCATTAGCGCTGCTGTCATTGCGAGTCCCGATGTCACGTCGGGACGTGGCAATCTCTTGACTTGTTCAAGCTCGCATACGCGAGAGATTGCTTCGCTTATGCTCGCAATGACAAGATGAAGTGATAGTATTTGTTTTCTCATTGTAATTTAGGCTGCAATATAGCAGTTGGATCCTTAAAAAACAAAATTCCTATAATTGCCGCAATAAGAAATGAAGCGACGATGACCAAAAGTCCCAAAAGAGACTGCCAAATTCTTTCCCAGGCTTTACCAACAGCCTTTGCGTCTCCTCCGGCGGACATAAACTGATAACCGGCAATTATCAAATTCAAAAACCCCCACAAGCCCGCGGCGATAAAGACCAGTCGCAGGATAGAATTGAGAAAAACCATAATGCCGGTCAGTTTTCCGGAAGCATCTATTCCGCTTTGGATAAAAGCTGGAGGACTAATTTTGCCTATCGGATCCATAATTATTTTAATTTACGGGTCCTGCCCCCTCGATAAGCTCGGGGCAAGCGCATTTGAGAACTCGTTTACCCTGAAGCCGCCTTGCGGCTGAAGGGCTCGCGTCACCCGCTTCTAAAAATTAAAGTATTCCACTCAAAGCACCCCCGGTTATAAAATTAATAATCTGCAATATCCAGTATGCCCCAAACATGATAACAAGTCCAATTATGGCATAAAGCAGGAAGTTTTTCCTGTTTTCCGTAGCAGAGGAATCGCCGCCTCCGGCTGCTGAAATTACTCCAATGCCGGCAACAACTACCAGAATAAAAGCCACCACTCCGCCAAAAATAAGGACTTTGGGAAGAAGCGATGATACCAGACTGCCCAAAGTTGGGAAATTTTGTGCCAGCGGAAATGTTTTTCCTATATCCACGCCGCCGGTGTTTTGAGCAAGTTGCATAACTTTAGTCTAGACACTTCTGTATTAATTTGTCAAATAACGCCTTTCATCTTATAATGAAAGTCCTAAACAGCAGGAAACAGTGTTAATTTACGACTTAATCTCTAAAATATGGATGAGAAAAAGACAGTTTCACAAATTTTAAACGGCAATGAAAAAACATTGAGGCAGTTTTATAACTTTTACAAACCCAGGCTGACGACCTTTATCCGTAATAAAGTAGCCAGCGAGGAAGACGTTGAGGAAATTGTTCAGGATACATTTTTGGCAACCATCGAGGGTTTGCGTGATTTTGCCTATCGCTGTCGTCTTTTTACATTTATCTGCAGTATTGCCAGTCATAAAGTAATTGATTATTACCGGAGGAAAAAAATAAAAAATATAGTTTTTTCAAAAATTCCAGAAGTAGAACCTCTAATTTCCACACTGCTTGGTCCGGAAAATGAGCTGGATGAGGAACTGCTTCGCCAAAGAATCAAACAAACTTTTGCCAAAATCTCTCCCAAATATAGTCTGATATTGAAACTAAAGTATGTCTACGGTTATTCAGTTTCCGAGATTGCCAAAAAACTTTCGATTTCTTTCAAAAGTGCCGAAAGCCAGCTTTTTCGGGCCAGACGCGCATTTGAGCTGGCTTACTTATGAGAAAAAATGATAAGACATACAAGTTAATGGTATCCAAAATGCATGAGGTAGCGGCAGTGCCTACCCAGAATTTGGGTCCATTTACTTTTATCTACAAAAAATTAATACCTTATTTTAAATTCTCCCCATGGAGAAGTGCGGCAATAATTTCTTTTGCCGCCACGGTATTTCTTTATCTCCTTCTCGGTTCCACGCTTGTTAGGCTTGCTTCCGCCTTGCAGTTCGGGTTTTAGGTATGGATAAATTAATTTTATCTTTACTGCGTGTGTCTGTTCTTTTTGTGAGAAATGTTTATAACTGTTTTAATTCTCCTTATGTTACGTATAGAAAATTATCACAAGGCAAGGCTTTCAGTCAGACGGTTTTTATCATCTTGCTGACTCTTTTATATTTTTTGTTTGTTTCTTTTATAAGAAACGGCTTATCCAATCCATTTTTCCTCACCGTCAAATTTAATACCCTTTTTCTTTTCTCCTCCTCCGCATTTGCCGCTATTATACTGATATTATTTTCCTTGGGACGAATGGTTGGAGGAAAAGGAGAAATTACAAAAGTTTATATTCTTTGGACTTTCTCTCTGATTCCTACTCTTTTGTGGTTTTTTGCCGCATCAGTTCTTTATCTTATCCTTCCACCGCCAAGAACATTAAGTATTGCCGGAAAGTTATACAGTCTAGTTTTTGTGGCGTTTTCGCTGGCCATGCTTATCTGGAAATCAATTCTTTACTATCTGACTCTGCGTTTTGCTCTTAAACTTGATTTATGGCGAATTTTGGTAATTTCCGCAGTCTTTCTGCCCGTATTAGTTGTTTATACGGTCGGTATGTATCGTTTGGGAATATTCCGCATTCCATTTATTTAAACTATGACACGAATTTCGCGTTATTATATAACATTATTCTCAGAGGGTCCTGTCACTCGTCACCCTTCTGTTGCGTCGGGTTAGACGCCGTCAACAGAAGGGTACCTGACTCGTGCCACCCACTCGATTTACCGATTTGAAGCTTGTATATGAAAATAAGAGATATAAAAACCATAGAGGAAAGAAGAAAATTTATAGAAAAAAAAGTCAAACGCAGTCTCTCTGCGATAAAAGTCTATCCTCAGGGGTTGGAAGCAGCACAGTTTAAAAATTGTGAGAATATGATAGGCGCTGTACAACTGCCTTTGGGTATTGCCGGACCGTTGATGGTGAAAGGGCAATTGGTAAAGGGAGAATATTATATTCCACTAGCAACTACCGAAGGAGCTCTGGTAGCGTCTGTTTCCCGCGGTTGCAAGGCGGCAAGCTTATCCGGTGGAGTGAAGGTTATTACCCGGAATATAGGTATGACGCGCAGTCCAGTTTTTAAAACTTCTGGTATAGAAAAAAGTATAGTTTTGGAATCTTGGCTGAAAAATAACTTTAGCAGACTTCAAAAGATTGCCCAGAATACTTCTGCCCATCTGCAGCTTCTGAAGATAGACGCAAGTATAGCAGGAAGAAACATTTATGTCCGCTTTTATTTTGACACAGAGGATGCTATGGGGATGAATATGGCGACAATTGCCACCCAAGAGGTTTCCCAATTTATTGAAAAAGAAACAGGCGCGGAATGTATTTCTATTGCATCCAATTTTGATGTAGATAAAAAACCGGCTAGTCTTAATTTTATTTTAGGGCGGGGAAGAAAAGTTTGGGCAGAAGCACTGATAGAAAGAAAAATAGTTGCTGAAGTTTTAAAAACCACTCCCGAGAAAATCCATGAAGTAGCGATAAACAAATGTTTGATAGGTTCTGCAATGAGCGGATCTTTGGGATTTAACGCTCATTTTGCCAATATCATCTCCGCCATTTTTATTGCCTGCGGACAGGATGCGGCTCATGTGGTTGAAGGAAGTTTAGGGATTACCACGACAGATATAGTAGATTCAAATCTATATATTTCAATATATCTTCCTGACCTTGCGGTAGGTACGGTGGGAGGAGGTACCAATCTTCCTTCGCAAAAAGAGGCACTTTCGATTCTTGGCATATCCGGTGGAGACGGGGGAGAAAACGCCAGACGATTTGCCGAGATTGTAGGAGCTTCTGTTTTGGCAGGAGAACTGTCTCTTCTTGCCGCACTTGCTGAAGGAAGTTTGGCTTCGGCTCACCAGAAACTTGCCAGGAATAAGTGACCTAAGTTACTTAAGTCACTTAAGTTACTTATGCATAATGTAGGAATCTTAGGTTATGGAGTCTATGTCCCCAAATATAGGATAAGAGTATCCGATATTGCCGCAGTATGGGGGAAAAATCCTACAGAGATAGAGAATTCCTTAGGACTGAAAGAAAAATCAGTAGCTGCAATTGATGAAGATGCAGTAACCCAAGCCTTCGAAGCGGCAAGAAGAGCCTTACAATATGCCTCCTGTAATCCTTCCGAGCTGGAAGTTTGTTTAGTCGGTTCCGAAAGTCATCCTTATGCGGTTAACCCCACTTCAACAATTGTTGGACAATTTTTGGGGATGAGTCATAATTATATTGCGGCGGATCTTGAATTTGCTTGCAAGGCGGCAACCGCTGGACTTATAGCTGCAGCAGGACTTATTGCAGCGGGAAAAGTTACCAAAGGTTTAGTTATAGGAAGCGATACTGCACAGTCCAAGCCGCATGATATTTTGGAATATACCGCAGCGTCTGCTTCTGCCGCATTTATACTTGCAAAAAATACTGGCAGAACTATTGCCAATCTTCTTGATTTTTCTTCATTTTCTTCCGACACTCCTGATTTTTGGCGCCGTGATGGGGTGCG
Organism: Candidatus Gottesmanbacteria bacterium; assembly: GCA_016218275.1. GTDB lineage: Bacteria > Patescibacteriota > Microgenomatia > 2-02-FULL-39-11 > 2-02-FULL-39-11 > JACREK01. Next base: position 6,284 of record JACREK010000075.1, read on the forward strand.
TTTTCCCAGCCACGGAGGCAGATTTACCGGAGAACCGGCATATTTTACTCATGTAGAACAGGCGGCAAAAATGCTTTTAACAAAGCTGAAGATGAAGCCTGTTGATTTTGACTACTGCATCTTCCATATGCCCAACGGGAAATTTCCCAGACTTGTTGCCAGACGTTTGGGTTTTGAGGCGCAGCAACTTGTACAATCATTGATAGTTGATAAAATAGGCAATCCATATTCCGCTTCTTCTCTTTTAGGACTGTCGGCTGTATTGGACGTAGCAAAACCAAACAAACTAATTTTTATGGTTTCCTACGGTTCAGGTGCCGGCTCTGATGCTTTTGTATTCAAGACGACTCAATATATCAGTAAAAAAAGAGATAAGAAATCTTTTGTTTCTGAATTGATAGATAACAAGAAATATATCTCCTATATTGAATATCTTAAATATGGCAGAAAAATTTAAAAATAAGGTTTTTATTTTAGGAGCCTCCACTACAAAATTTGGCGAACTGTGGAGTCGTTCTCCTCGGGATCTGGCAAAAGAATGCGTTTTCCAAGCTCTGGAAGAATCAGGTCTTGAACTTTCAGATGTTGAAGCAATCTATGTGGGTAACATGCTCTCAGGAAGTCTTGGGGGACAAGATCATCTTGGAGCTTTTTTTGCCGAAGAACTGGGTATTTCTGTTCCTGCTATGAAAATTGAAGGAGCCTGTGCCTCCGGGGGATTGGCGATGCACGCCGGATTTACCGCCATAACCTCAGGACTTTATAAAAATGTTTTGGTAGTGGGAGTGGAGAAAATGACTGATTATAAACCAGAGGAAGTGGCAAAAGCATTGATGGGAGCGGGAGCAGACAGCGAAAGAGAAGCAGGAGCAACTTTTCCATCTCTTTATGCCATGATTGCCAGATCTCATATGGAGAAATACGGTACGACTGAAAAAGATATGGCGGAGGTGGCTGTAAAAAACCATTATCATGCCTCTTTAAATTCACACGCACAGTTTCCTCATCCCATCACTTTGGAACAGGTTTTGAAGAGCTCAACTGTCTCCTCACCGTTAAAACTGCTTGATTGTTCACCTATCACTGATGGCGCCGCGGCGGTAGTGTTAAGTCAGGAGTCAGGAGTCAGGAGTCAGGAGTCAGTAAATATAATTGCGTCGGCGGTAGCTACAGATACATTAGGACTTGCAGAAAGAAAAGATTTGACTACTCTTAAATCAGCAGTTGATGCGGCAAAAAAAGCATATCAAATGGCCAAAGTGGCAGCACAGGATATAGATGTTGCCGAAGTGCATGATTGTTTTACAATTGCCGAAATTATCGCCATGGAAGATTTGGGTTTTTTCCCAAAAGGGAAGGCTGCTTCTGCGATAAGAGAGGGAAAAACCCGGCTTGGAGGTAGGCCTGTCGTAAACACTTCCGGAGGATTAAAAGCCTGCGGTCATCCGGTAGGCGCAACTGGGGTAAAACAGATTGTTGAGATTTACCGTCAGCTGAGAGGAATTGCCGGTAAAAAACAAGTAAAAGGGGCAAAGTTGGGTTTGACTCATAACGTTGGCGGAAGCGGTGCCACCGCTGTTATTCATATTCTTAAGTCATTATGATATCTCCGGTTAAGATTTGGCGAAACCAAAAAAAGATTCAAAAACTTTTGGGTCTTGAAGCCAAAATTGTGAGTTTTACCCGCGTACACGTGCCGCCGGTGGGATTTATTTCCCAAGCTCCATATGTGATTATTGTTGCGGAATTTAATTCCGGAAGACGTTATACCGCACAGCTGGTAGACTGGGAGGAACATCATCTTAAAATTGGGCAAAAAGTTATATCGGTGTTACGAAAAACAAGAGATCCGAGCGAAGAAGGTGTAATTCCATATGGGGTTAAGTTTAGACCGATAGGATAAAAATAACCCAATTATTGGTAGTATTTGATTATTGGTATTTATTGGATAATTTCAACTATGTCAATAGTTGTATCCGCTCCAGGTAAAATTCATCTTTTAGGAGAACACGCAGTGGTTTATGGCAGACCCGCTCTTTTGGCTGCAATAAACAGAAGGCTTTATATCAGAATTCAGGAAAAAAAAACTGAAAGAATAGAAATTAAGACAGGCGGAAGGAAGAAATTAGTTATACATAGTATTGATATCTTTAAGAAAGCTTTTTCCATAAAAAATCTGCCGCCCCTGGAAATTTCTATCACTTCACAAATTCCCATCGGTTGCGGTTTGGGTTCATCGGCAGCCGTTTCTGCGGCAACAATCGGGGGTTTAATGAAATTTGTTAAAAATATCTGGAATCCCGGAAAGATTAACGAATTAGCATATGAGGCGGAGAAAATTGCGCATGGTAATCCGTCAGGAGCAGACAATACGGCTGTTGTGTTTGGCGGTCTTCTTTGGTACCGGCGCGAATTTGATTTCCTGCAGTCTATCTGGAGTTTGCCGATTTCCTCTTATAAAATACCCCAGTTTCTCATTATCGATACCGGCCGGCCCCAAGAATCAACCCGACAAATGGTTTCTCATGTTGCCGCCTTGTATTCTAAAAAGAAAAATAGAATGGAGGAAGTTTTTAGCAGTCAGGAGGTCCAAACTAAAAGACTGCTCATCTCTTTGCGCAATAATAATAATGAAGAACTGAAAAATGCAATTTATTTAGGTGAAAAAAATTTGGAAAAGATGGAAGTGGTGGGAGATTTTGCCAAGGAAATTATTAGGGAAATAGAAAAATCAGGCGGTGTAGCAAAAGTTTGCGGAGCGGGGGGAAGAAAGGGAGGGAGCGGAATACTGCTTGTGTTTCATGAAAATTTAACCAAAGTTGAGGAAATTGGAAGAAAATATCATTTATCGGTTTCACCTGTAATTTTGGGAGAGGAAGGGATACGTATCGAATCAACAAATTAACCAATTTTCAAATAAATACCAATTACCAATAATAATTAGTTGATTTGATTATTAGTTGATTGGATAATTTGATAATTTTATGGCTATTTCTGTTTCAGCTCCCGGAAAACTGATGATTTTAGGGGAACATGCGGTTGTTTATGGCTATCCCTGTATTGTTTCTTCCGTGGATAAATATTTAACAGTTAAGGGAGGAAGGAGTTTTGATAAAAACGATACTTTTGTCACCGGGAAAATCAGGGATACAAGTTTTATTAAGTCAGCTATTGATATCATCCGCAATAAATATAAATTAAAAGAAAGAATTTTCCTTGAAACAGAAAGTGATTTGGGTGAGTATGGACTGGGGTCATCAGCCGCAGTGACTGTGGCTACCGTTAAATTGTTAAATGAACTTTTCGGTTTATCACTGACAAATCAGGAAGCCTTTGAGCTTTCATATAAAGCTGTCCTTCAAGCGCAAAAGAAAGGTTCCGGTTTTGATGTGGCATCTTGCATCTTTGGTGGAACAATTTATTTTGACGGAAAGAGCAAAGAGGTAGATGTTTTCTCACACGACCCTTTACCGATAATTGTTGGTTTTTCCGGAAATAAGGGAGATACTATGATTATGATTGAGAAAGTAGCCGAACTAAAAAAAAAGAAGCAGAAGTTGGTAGAGGAAATATTTAATTCAATTGGCAAATTAGTCGGGCAGGGAAAAAGAGCAATTTGTAAGAAAGATTGGCAAAGGTTGGGAAAACTGATGAATGACGACCATCAATTACTTATAAAACTTGGAGTAAGCAATAACAAGTTAAATCAGCTGGTAGGGGAGGCGGTTAGAGCAGGAGCATATGGAGCCAAACTTTCAGGGGCAGGAGGAGGAGATTGTATGATTGCTTTGGTATCGGATGAAAATAGAGCAAAAGTAGAAGCTGCCATTAGAAATGCAGGAGGAGAATTAATCAATGTTGAGGTAGGTAAAGGGACATTGATCAATTATTAGCTCGAGCTATAATTTGGTCAATATTAGAGTAAATAATATAAATATGAAAAAAACAGCGATAGCACCAGCAAATATTGCCTTTATAAAATACTGGGGGAAGAAAGATGAAGTATTGCGTCTTCCCTCAAACGGCAGTATTTCCATGAATTTAAGCGGTCTCACTACTACCACTACTGTTGAATTTTCAAAGAGTTACAAAAAAGATTTGGTGACTATTGACGGTCTGGTAAAAGCTGATGAGGAGAAAAGGGTGATAGAGCATCTTGATAGGATAAGAAATATGGCCGGTATTTTCCAAAAAGCCAAAGTTGTCAGCTTAAACAGTTTTCCCGCCAGCACCGGTCTTTCTTCTTCCGCTTCCGGATTTGCGGCTTTAACCCTCTCTGCCGCTTCTGCTGCAGGGCTTAATCTGTCTGAAAGAAATTTATCAATTCTTGCCCGGCTTGCTTCAGGCTCTGCCTGCCGCTCTATACCTTCCGGATTTGTGGAATGGTTGGAAGGGACTGATAATAATTCATCGTATGCAGTATCTCTTCACCCTCCAGATTTCTGGAACATTGTTGATATTGTAGTTATTGTCAGTAGAGAAAAAAAAGAAGTTCCCACATCTGCCGGTCAAAAGTATGCCTCAACCAGTCCGTTTTTTCCAGTGAGGCTTTCGCGGATCAATGATAAGATAAACCAAATCAAGACTTTTATGAAAGAAAAAAATTTCCTCAGATTTGGGGAATTGGTTGAAGCAGAAGCTCTGGAGATGCATGCCATCATGCTCACTTCCCAGCTCCCTCTTATCTATTGGCAACCGGAAACTTTACTTATTATGAAAGCGGTTCAGAATTGGAGAAAAGATGGGTTGCTTGTTTACTTTACCGTCAATACCGGACAAGACATTCATCTTATTTGTGAAAAAGAATTTATAAAAAGAGTAAAAACAAAACTTAAGAAAATAAAAGAAGTTAAAAATATTATTGTTAATTATACAGCAGAAGGAGCAAAAAATATTGGCAGACACCTGTTTTGATTAGTATGATGAAAAATATCAATATCCCAAAACATATCGCTATCATTATGGATGGAAACCGCAGATGGGCAAAAGAAAAAGGACTGTCTTCTTTTGCGGGTCATAAAAAAGGAGAAGAAGCAATTGAGCCTATTGTAGATACGGCAATAGAATTGGGTATTCCTTATCTTACCTTCTGGGCTTTCTCGACAGAAAATTGGCACAGAGAGAAAAAAGAAGTATCATTTCTTTTAAATTTATACAGGGAAAATCTGGATAAGAAAGTGGACAGTTTTCACCGCAAAAATGTAAGAGTAAATGTAATAGGAAATATATCCATGTTTCCCAAAGATATCCAGGAAAAAACAAAACAATGGATGGAAAAGACAAAAAATAATAAAAAAATTACAGTCAATATTGCCTTAAGTTATGGAGGACGGGATGAGATTATTAGAGCAATCAACAAATTATCCAATCAACAAATTATCCAATTAACAATAAAACAATTTAGCAATTATTTGGATACCGCTTCTCAACCAGACCCTGATTTATTGATTAGAACGGGAGGAGAGAAAAGACTCTCCGGATTTCTGCTTTGGCAAATGGAATATACAGAACTTTATTTTACAGATATTTACTGGCCCGATTTTACCGCCGAGGAATTTAAAAAGGCGATAGATGAATATTGCTATCGTCAAAGAAGGTTTGGGAGGTAGTATAATTGTTATAATCATTATAACTATTATAATTATATGGACAGAGAACGCCTCACTATCACCTTAAAAAAATCAGTTCTTGCCAAAGTTGACGGTTTTATCGACGGTACCAAAATCCGCAATCGATCTCATGCGATAGAATATCTTATCACTCAAAGTTTAACACCAAAGATTAATCAGGCGGTTGTTCTTGCCGGCGGAAGAGGGCTAAATATGCGTCCCTTTACGCATGAAGTGCCAAAGGGTTTGTTTCCGGTGGGCGGAAAACCAATATTGGAGCATATTGTGGAACTGCTGCGCCGCTTCGAAGTACGGGATATAATTTTTTCCATTGGTCATTTGGGAGATAAAATTAAAGAGCACTTTGGTGATGGGAAAAAATTTGGAGTGAACATCGTATATGTCTTGGAGAAGGAAGAAGTCGGTACAGGAGGAGCGCTGAATTTAGCCAAAAAATATATAAAGAGTGAATCATTTTTGGTAGTTCACGGCGATATATTGATTGATATAGAGCTGTCTGATTTTATTTCCTTCCATAAAGAGCAGGAGACCGTTGCAACTATTGCCTTGACTTCGGTAGTTGATACATCGGAGTTTGGAGAAGTGGTGATGCAGGGGACCAAAATTACTCAGTTCAGAGAAAAACCCAAAAAAGGAAAACAGACGTCTCAACTGATAAACTGCGGTTTATATTTATTCAACCGTGATATATTTAATTATATTCCCCCAAAAGGATTTTCTCTCCTTGAAGATTTGTTTCCATCTCTTGCTGAGAGAAGTCAGTTATCCGGATATCTTTTTGCCGGACATTGGGTTGATATAGGTACTCCATCCTCTTATGAGCGTGCCATAAGGCAGTGGGGTAGTAAAAAATAACCCAATAGCGGGATTGGATTATTGGTATTTATTGGATAATTTATTTTATGGATCAATATCCTGCCCAAGTCGAAGATAGTCAATCAACAATTCCTCCGTCAGAACCACCTCTGGAGATACCGCCTTCGCCTTTTAAAAAATTTCTACCATTTATTATCGTTGGAACAGTTTTATTGATTTTGCTATCTGGCATTTTAGTTTTAAGTATTGGCAAATCATCAACTAAAAATATTGTTCCTACACCTTCCCCTCGTCCGACAGCTACTCCTTTTCCCGCTCCCACCATTCCTTTGGTTACAAGAGCTGCTACATCTTCATCAACAATTAATACTCCAGTAAAAATCGGGCGGTTATCATTTATAAGAAATGGTGATATCTACAATAGCGATCTTGCCACCTTTTCACTCCTGGTTAAAAATGCTACCCCTGCAGGAGATAAGCTAAGCTGGTCGCCAATGGGTAATTTTCTTGCCTGGAGGCCTAAAACACCTACCGCAACTCCGTCTGCTTTAGTAGTTTATAATCGGTCAAAACAAACTTCTACTTACATTAAACCAAGCACTTCTCCTTATTCAGAGTTGATTGATTATGCTTGGTCGGCAGATGAGGTAGATGTAGCGGTTCTATCACACGATTCTTTTTTTAATATTTCTCTCTATCATTCTGCTACTCCAACTTCTCGGCTTAATCTTTACAACAGTAATCTTCCTATTAAACAAGTTTTTTGGCCGGAGGAAAGAAAAATTATTTTTTTAACAAATGAAGGCATAAATAGTATTGAATTTAAAAATGCTAGTCCTGCTGCTTCGCTTCTTATTAATAATTCTTCTATCATGAATATGATACTAAGTCCAAATGGTAAGGAAGTTCTTTATAGTGTCGGTGATGATAAAAAAAGCGATTTGTATTTAGTCAATACCGACGGCATCAATAATCGTCTAATTCCACCGATGCCGGCAAAAATTGATATGGGTACAACTAATTTGCCAGCAACCACTCTTAATAACGGTTTTATCCCTTATGCCGTCTTTTTCCCTGATGGCAACAGATTATTGGTAGGCTATCACTATCTGCCCAATCTTCCTTTGGTTGGTATTTACAACTTAAAAGAAAACTCCTTTGTAGCCGTTGCACCATTTATATTATATAAATCAGATTTAATGGTGGATGACTTAAGACTTCTAGGAGATAGAGTCGGCACAACTGCTGAAGGCATACCTACTTGGCAAATTTCTCTTTTTACTCTTGAAGATAATAGCAAGTTGGGGCTTATTAGAGCGATACCAAATGCTTCATCGCCGGCATTTTATGGCCGTGACATCTTACCTTCGGGGAATATGTTCTAGCGTCATTCCGACCAAGCGGAGCGCGTGGAGGAATCTCTCGTGTATACGAGCTCAAACGAGCCTGCACTGAGCTTGTCGAACGTGTTGAGAGATCCCTCTCCGCCAACTGGCGGATCGGGATGACATAGTCATTTATACACGCCCAACTTAAAAACGTAATCAACTATCTGGACGATCCAGAAAGCTACAAAAATAATGATAAAGCCGATTATGGCATTGGTAATTTTCCCTCGTCCGCTCTCTGCCTTTTTTGGATCACCCATTGAAGTAAGATAATCAAAGCCTCCCCAAAGCAGGTATAAAAGCAGTATTACCCCGGCAATAGAAAATAGAATTGGGAGTGCGTTGGTGACTAAAGAAGCAAGGTTGGTAAAACGTCCGGCAGGCAGAGGTCCTGTGATGGCTTGACCGCCGGGAAGAGTTAAGTTTTGCGCCAATTCCATAATTTATAACTTTTGTAACAGTTATAACGATTATAACAGTTATACACTATCGACTCATCCAAAACCAGGTAATGCCAGAACATCAACGCCAATTACCCTAAGGAGAAAAATGGAGAAAATAATCAGGAGAAGTCCGGTTAAAGCCGAAGTGATAATCTGTTTTGCTTCTTCAATCTTTTCGGCATTTCCGGCGGAAGTCAAAATCACAAAAGCACCATAGAGGAAATAAAGAAAGGCGATACTGCCGGCAAGTCCCACACCGGTAGTGAAAATATAATCTTTAATTAATGCAGAAAAATCAATTGGTAAGCAGCCGATGGCTGACCAGATATGCTTATCGTCGGAAACGCACTTAACGCAAGCAGATTTGAAGTTCGGATCAAGTTGATTACAAATTTGAGAGATAGCTGCCTCTACCCGATGTGAAGAAAAAATAAAAAAGAAAACAAAAGCGCCAAGGAAAAAAAATATTTTTTTCTTCATCTTATCCTCCAAATCCGGGCAGACGGAATATATCAAAGCCAATAAATCTGACCAGAAAAACGGAGAAGACAATCAGCAAGATTCCCAAAAGTGAGGAGATAATCATTTCTTTTCCGTTTTGCAGCTTCTCCGGATCACCGGCTGAGGTAAGGACCATGGCGCTTCCACCAAGAACAGCCAGAAACGCAATACCTCCGGCTATACCAAAAACAACCGACAATATTGACTGGACAAAAAATTCAGGTTTTGTAGAAAGACAGCCAAGCACTGTATAGTAATTACCTCTCTGCTCTTGCCCGGTAGCATCATACAGACAGCTATAGCATTGATCCCAATTAGCTGGTTTGGTGGGATTGAGTGTTGGTTCAGGGGGACACCAACCACATAAATCACAAGTAGGTATTCCTGTTGGTGTAGGTGTTTCGGCAAAAGCAGGGATAGTTATAACAGATAACAGATAACAGATAACAGATAACAATAAAAGTTTTTTACAGGGCATTAACCTAAGTGTAGACGATGTATAATGGAAAATGCAATCCTTTATGAAAGTAAGAAAGATTATTCTATTATTTTTTACTTTTTCCTTCTTTTTCTTTATTCCAAATGCTATTCAGGCGGATGAGCTTTCTGATTTGGAAAAACAGTTAGGAGATCTTCGCCGGGCATTGGAAATGTCAAAAACAGCCACCACTCCATTGGAAAAAAATCTGGACAAATTACAGGTTAATCTTGAAGATATCAGGCGAAGAATTGGCAGTATTGAACAAAATATTATTCTTAAAGAACAGCAGGTAAAGGAAGGAGAAAAACTCCTTGTTCTGGCGCAAGAACTTTTGAGTCAAAAAGTAAGGCAGCTTTACAAAAATTCATCCTCTTTTGGCTCATCCGCGCTTTTTTTTCTTTTCAATCAAAATCTCACCAGTTCTCTTCGCCAGTTCGGTTATCAAAAAGCTGTTGTCCAAAACGACAGGGATACAATTGTAAAAGTAGTTCTTTATATTAAAGATCTGGAACAGAAGAAAAAAGATTTGGAAGATGAGAAAACGCGTCTTTCCAAAATTAAGGAAGAGACAGACAGACAGGCTCTCTTTTTGCAAAAAGAAATAACGGGAGCCAAAAAATATCAGGCAGAGCTTTCCAGTAAAATTACACAGCTGTCCGCCCGCCAAAAGCTTCTTTTGGCAGAAAAGCTCGCCAGTCTTGGTATTTCCCGATCAGCCGCGACCATGGGCCGGTGCGACAGTGATTTAACCAACGGTCGTGATCCGGGATTTGGACCGAAAATTGCCGTTTTTACCTACGGTGTACCCAACAGGGTGGGTTTGAACCAATGGGGCGCCTATGGCCGCGCAAAGGCAGGACAAGGGTATGATCAGATTTTACATGCTTACTATAACTTTGACGGCTATCAGAATTTTGACACGAACATAAAAATCAACGTTGATGGATATGGAAGCTTCAGTTTGGACGATTATGTAAAACGAATTTATGAAGTCCCAGGTGATTGGCCAAGTGACGTTTTAAAAGCACAAGCGATTGCCGCACGTTCCTATGCTTTGGCCTATACGAATAATGGCAGCGGTTCGATTTGTGCAACAGAAAGTTGTCAAGTATTTCAGCCTAATCCAAAAGGAGGCGCCTGGGAACAGGCAGTTAACGACACAGCTGGCAAGGCTATGGTTTCCGGAGGCAAGCCTATTAAGGCATGGTTTTCCTCAACTCACGGCGGATATGTCCGGACATCAGGAGAAATAGGATGGAGTGATACTCCTTGGACAAAACATGCAACAGACACATCTTCCGGTATAGGTAGTTTTTCAGATTTGCAAAATAATGCTTTTGATAAAGATTCTCCCTGGTTTTACTGTGACTGGGGTTCAAGATCTCAATATAATAAAACCGCATGGTTAAAGCCGGAAGAGTTAGCCGATATCATTAATGCTTTAATGCTGGTTAAAAGAGATGCGGGTACAACTGAACATCTTTATCAGACCGATCGGCCGAACCCCGCCGGCACCGATACATGGGATATTGGGCGCGTTAAACAGGAACTTAATAATCGGGGTATTACTCCTTACAATAATATTTCGGATGCTTCAGTCAGTGTTGATTTTGGCTCGGGAAGAGTGACCGGTGTGACTGTCGCCGGGGATGGAGGGTCAAATAGTTTTGACGGAGCAGAATTTAAGAATTTCTTCAACTTGAGAGCACCGGCAAATATTCAAATTGTCGGGCCGTTGTATAATATTGAAAGGAAGTAAGTTGTGCCGGATATTTTCATTTCACCACCAACCAACAAAGCAACCAATACAACTGAATCTCCCACTCAGAAGAAAAGATCACTTTTGGGCAAAACCCTCTCTGCCTACCTTTTTATGCCTGATGATATTCGTTTCGAGACGCAGGAACCAGGAGAGACAATTATTCTTCTTCTTAGGAAACACTGGATAACTAATTTGTTATGGCTGTTGATAAGCGGAATATTGATAGTTCTTCCTCTGTTTCTATTTCCCGCGCTGACACTTTATGTAACCACTCCGACAATACCCGTTTCTTTGATGACTTTTTTTATTCTCGGTTGGTATTTAATCACTTTTTCCTATATTTTTGTCAATTTTCTTCTTTGGTATTTTACCGTTTCCATTGTGACCAATGAGAGAATTATTGATATAGATTTTATCAACCTCCTCAATAAAAAATTTGCCGAAACCAGAATCAACAGAATAGAAGATGTTACTATGAGAACCGGTGGTTTTATCAGAGCCTTTTTTGACTTCGGAGATGTTTTAGTGCAGACTGCCGCCAAAGAAGTCCAGTTTGAGTTTTTGGCTGTTCCCCATCCGGAAAAAGTAGTGCGCACTGTCAATGAATTGATGGGTAAGACCGAGGAAGGAGGAGAATAGCTATGCCAGCCGACGATTTTATTACCGCTGTCTTTGCCGCAGCGCCTTATTTCCTGTTTAAATTGTTTACTGTGATTCTTTTGCTTTTGCACCTGGCTTTTTCGGCAGTATTAACAAGGCAAACTAAACTTATGACTACGGTTGTTGAAGCAAAAATTTCCCCGGCAATTTACGCAATTTCAATTATTCATTTTCTGGTATCTTTATTTGTTTTAATTTGGGCGGTATTGTTTCTCTAGACTTTAATTTAAAACTTGTATCAAAACTTTCATGGATACCTAAGAGAGAGGGTGACGCGAGTCAGGTACCCTTCGGAGCTATAGCTCCTCAGGGTAAACCCGCGCTTGCTCTGAGCGAAGCGAAGAGGCAGGACCCTTTGAGTAAAAGGTTTTGTACAGATTCTGCGAAATATGTTTACACTGAATGACCGAAAGGTTTACCCTGAGTCCGCCAGTCGGCGGACGAAGGGAATGAATGTGAAATTGATATTTAAAACCGCCAAAATTGCTGCTCCGTCCAGTCCGGCACGCTGGGGCACGGTTTTTTCTGAAAACGGACTGCTGATACTTCTGGAAGTAACAGGAAATGAGGTAAATCCGGCCGCAGTTGCCGGAAAAGAAATTTTGGACACAATATTGACCAAATTCACGAATTATCAGGAAAGAAATGCATCTCTTATCCGAAAACTTTTGGCAGAATTTAAAGAAAAGAGCGAGATAATTACTCTTATTATCGGTTTGCTTGAGGGACAAACTTTGTTTTTGGGAAATAAAGGAAAAGGGGCAGTGTGGCTTAGAAGGGGAGAGAAAGTCGGAAAAATTCTATCAAATGAGGAGACATCTTACGGAGAGATGAAGGAGAAAGATCGGTTAATTTTTGCTTCTGATTCCTTCAGCGATATTGTAGACAGGGAGAAATTGCGGCAAATTATAAATTTCACCGAGATTGATGAAGTACCGGAAGATATCGCGCCTTCCCTGTTTCAAAACAATGCGCTTGCCGGAATGGCCATGTTGATAGTTTCGGTACATGCTCAAGCGGAGGAAGACAGACCAAGTTGGGACAAAGTATCTAAGGTGACTTTGTTAAAAGGGAAAATAAAAAGATTTATCAGCTTGACATCTTCAGGCTTGGGAGAGACAGATGAAGAAGCCAAGTCCAAAAGAACCCTTCTTTCCATTGCGGTTGTTTTGATCCTACTTTTGACTGCCAGTATTTTTTTAAATATTAATCACTCCAAAGGGAGCAAAAAAAATGAACGTCTTGCCGAAACAATCAGTTTAGTTTCACATCAATATGACGAAGCGGTCAGCCTGATAGATTTAAATCCGGTAAGAGCAAGAGAACTTTTATCTACCGGTAAATTAAGTCTGGCAGCGTTGCTCTCCGAATTTCCCAAAAATTCCAATCAGTATAAAGAAATCAATGATTGGTTGGGAAAACTCAGCGCCCAGGAAGTGGTGGCTTACAAGATATATAAGTTGACCCAAGTGCCGATTTTTTATGATATCTCTCTTATCAAGCAGGAAGGTATGGGAGAGAAAATTGTTTATTATGGAGAATCCAAAGCGATCCTTGATACTAAAAATAAAGCGGTTTATAGCCTGTCCACCAAAACCAAAAAAGCAGAAATTGCTGCCGGAAGCGATACCATTAAGGATGCCCAGGCAATAGATATACACGGTAAGAATATTTACATATTAAATAGTGATGGGGTTGTGCAGATAGATATTCCTTCCAAAACCGCCAAAACTATTATCAAGCGCGATGAAAAATGGGGCGATATTGCCTCACTCGCTGCTTTTGGAGGAAATATTTATTTGCTTGACAGGAAAAACAATACTATTTGGAAATATATTGCCACAGACTTTGGTTTTTCGGCAAGGACAACCTATCTCAATCCAGATGTCAGGGTGAATTTTGCCGGAAGCACAAAGATGGTTGTCGATGGTTCCGTTTGGGTGCTGCAGTCAGGAAATATATTGAAATTTAGCAGAGGGTTAGGCGAACAGTTTTCCTTCAAAGGGATTTCCGACGCTATTCCCAATCTTGCCTCATTTACAACCAGCGGAGAAGAACATTTTCTATACATGTTGGATAAAACACTTTCGCGGATTGTAGTCTTTGATAAAGACGGTAATTATCAATCACAGTACAGTTGGGATGAGCTTAAAAATGCCACTGATTTAGTGGTTAGTGA
>JACREK010000081.1 GCA_016218275.1 Candidatus Gottesmanbacteria bacterium
GGTATAAATTTCATAAAGGGGAAGGCCGTTTCTGTCAAATATTTTGGTAGTTTGCGGTATTTCATAATAAGAAAGATGGGCGGGGGTAGGGAGATCTTTAAAAATAGAAAATAGAAAATAGAAAATAGAAAATAGAAAAATTGCACCTATGGCTAGATAGATTTTTTTATTTAATAAAATTTTATTTTTGAGAAATTTAATTTCCTCTTTAATCAAATTTTTTGCAAGTCCGGTTTTCATATTAGGTGATTTATTATACAATAATGGAACTTATGAATTTCCCCTCCCTCCATGGTAATTGGGTGGATTTAATCATAATTATAATTATTGTCTTCTATCTTCTGGAAGGGTGGAGCAGGGGATTTGTTCTGGGAATAGTTGATCTGGGAGGATTTCTGCTGTCCTTTTTTGCTTCTCTAAAGTTCTACAGTTTCGGGGGAGATCTTTTGGTTGCCAATTTTTCCTTGTCGCGGGGGATTGCCAATGCTGTCGGATTTCTAGCCATTGGCTTTTTGGCAGAAATAATATTTTCATCGGTGATTAACTTTTTTTATAAAAAAAGTTACCCAAAGATTTTCATGCATTTGCAGCATCAGAAGCTCCTGCCTTATTTTTCCTTCATCAACCGTTTATTGGGATTTATTCCGGCTGTTGGAGAAGCAATTATTTTTGTTGCTTTTATCCTGACTCTTTTGATAACCTTGCCGATTGTAGGAGCGGTAAAAAAAGACATAGTAACTTCCAGGATAGGCAAAAGTTTGGTAGTCAAAACTCAAGGGATTGAACAGACGCTTAAAACTATTTTTGGCCAAGCTGTTACTGAATCGCTGACTTTCCTGACCATCAATCCCAATCCGGAATCTAGTGAGCGAGTTGATTTGCGTTTCAGGCAAAAAGAAGTAAAAGTCGATGAGACAGCTGAAAATATAATGTTAAATTTGGTAAATCAGGAAAGAATAAGCAAAGGATTAAGACATTTGTCTTTGTCTTTCCCGCTTCAGGAGCTGGCGCGGGATTATGCGCGTGACATGTTTGGAGGCGGATATTTCTCTCATTATGACTCGGAGGGGGAGTCCCCGTTTGACAGAATGCAAAAAAGAGGAATAAGTTTCACGGCAGCAGGAGAAAATCTGGCCCTTGCGCCAAACGTAGATCTGGCTTTTCAAGGATTAATAAATAGCCCAGGTCATCGGGCCAACATCTTATCTCCTGATTTTGGAAAAGTAGGAATTGGAGTGATAGATGGTGGAATATATGGGGAAATGTTCGTGCAAGAATTTACTGATTAGAATCTTATAACAGTCTTCAAAATGGCCTCACCCTCCCATTCCCTCTCCTGGAATCTGTATCAAAACCTCGGCTTAATTAAAGATTTGTGTTGGTAAAAACGGTGTTTTATCTCCTTGTAATCTTCTAATCTATCTGTTAAATTCTCCTCATATGAATAAATTAACAAAAAGTAGGTATATCTGCTCATCCTGTAGTACTAAATTACTAAGGTGGGGAAAAAAGCAAAACACAATCATGAAAATACAAAGTCCATTCTCCTCTCCTTATAGGAGAGGATAAAGGTGAGGTCATCCAAGCTAGAAGACCTCATCCTGCACCTTCTCCTACAAGGAGAAGGAAAATACTATCCCAGAGGAAAAACTAAACTGTCGGAATTACCAACACTATTTTTTAATTAAGCCTGAAATGAGTTCATTTAGAGCCCATCCTCCTATCCTGTTGCTTGACCCATCAGATGCGGTCGTAGCCCTCCGAAAAGAATATATGATTGACTTGTCAGGCGACAAAACATGAAAACTGTTGATCGCAATTTCTGGATAGAGAAATTTACTATCTTTGGGTGGCACTCGATGACGGAATCAAAACATTTACTCCTACCATCTGTCCCAATACATGATTCGGGCCTTTTCTATAGTCTGCAAATTCTCCATCGTCATTTCTAGCTGATGTACCAACTTCTAAAATAGCGTGTTTTTGTCCCATCTTGACAAATCTTGGGAGATCCGCCCCCATCCCATCTGTTAATATTATATTCCCGCCATCCCTGTATATTCTCTTTACGCCTTTCACTACTCGTTGATCTCTCACGAGGTCATCAAATCGACCTTCTGCTTCCTCTGTCCACCCACCTGCAATATCCAAAACTACTCCTCCGACGGCATCACCTCTTTGCAAAAGTGTCTCGCCGAATCTTTGCA
>JACREK010000079.1 GCA_016218275.1 Candidatus Gottesmanbacteria bacterium
CAGATGCCTGACTATCAGTTAATTATACATAAACCGGTTTTCCTTACATTTCCCTGAAGAATGCTTTTATCACCTTTTCATAATCTTTCTGTCTTAAACCGTCTTTCAGCATAATCATTTGGTTGGTAGTGACTCCGTCAATAATTCCTGTCGCGTTCCATCTTTTGATTTCCTCAGGATTTGATGAATCTATAAAGATGGAACGATTGAAAGAAAATCTATTTATCTTTTTCATATTAACCCACATACAGTATAATAAGTAAAATATTATTTTCAAGTAGAGATGAATAAAGCTTTTTTTCTAGATAGAGACGGAATAATAGTTAAAATGGTTTACGATGCAGAAAGCGGCAGCCCTCACCCTCCGCTGAAACCCTCTCAGATGGAATTCGTCCCTGGGATTTTTGAACTTTTGAAAACCGCAAAAAAATTAGGATATCTGAATATAATTATATCCAACCAACCGGATATAGGACTTGGCAGAATAAGCAAAAATGATTTTGATAAGATCAGTGAAAAAATAAGATCAAGTCTTTCGGATAAAAAACTGACGCTGGATGCCGAATATTATTGCTTTCATCATCCTTTTGCCAAATTAAGAAAATATAGGGAAAAGTGCTCCTGCAGAAAACCTCTGCCGGGACTGATTTCACAGGCTGCCAAAGATTTTGCTGTTGACTTGAAAAGGTCATGGATGCTGGGAGACGGTGTAAAAGATGTGATTGCCGGACATAAGGCGGGCTGCAAAACTATTCTTTTGGCAAATCTTCAGGAAACAGAATATTTACGGATTGTGGAAGAAAAATTGAAAAATATTAAACCTGATTATCTGGTGAAAAATCTGGAAGAAGCAATTACATTAATTTTAAAAAGCGGGTAACACAAGGAAAAAGAGTCTGCGGAGAGGCTTGCTTTTTGAGCACGCCCACGGCCTCGAGTCCCGACGGTACCGTCGGGACGAGTTTGGGAGGTGCGCAAAAAAGCCAAGCCGACCTAAGCAGACTCGACAGAGTCGCAAATAAAAATGAAAGCAATTATTCTAGCTGGTGGACGAGGTGAAAGATTAAAACCGCTAACCGACAGTATCCCCAAACCGATGATAGAAGCGGCTGGTAAACCAATCCTCGAACATATCATCAGTCAAATGAAAAAACACGGTATTAAAGACTTTATCATCGCACTATACTATCTGCCAAAAGTTATTACTTCATATTTTGGAAATGGCTCAAAACTTGGTGTTAATATTCAATATACATTTGAAAATTTACCAATGGGAACAGCCGGAGCAGTTTTGCCATCTAAAAAATTTATTAAGGAAACGTTTATTGTGACTTATGCCGATATTTTGAGAGATTTAGATATTACTGCCATGACTGCGCAGCATCAAAAGAAAAAAGCACTGGCAACAATAAATATATATAAGCGTAAAAGCAGAAATGCGAAAAGTTGTGTGATTTTTGATAATAATGGAAAAGTTATTAAGTTTGTAGAACGACCATCAAAAAAGAAACTAAAAGGAAAATTTATCTGGGCAAACGGTTCTTTTTATGTTTTTGAACCGGAAATTTTTAGCTATATCCCTCAAAACAAACCGTCTGATTTTGGAAAGGATATTTTCCCCGATGTTCTAACTGCGAAAAAATCAATCTACGTTTATCCAAGCAATGATTATTTTATAGATATTGGAAACAAAGAGAAATTAAGTCTTGCCAGAAGAACTTATTTGTGCAGTTTTGGATAATTCACTATTGCATGCCAGATAACTGCCTGAAAGCTTTCCGCATAAGGAGCAATTTTTTCTTCTGATATTACGGGAATCTGGATACAGACATCTGCTACTTTTTTGGTAAACCCTCCATCGCGGCTGACGATGCCCAAAATTGCAGATCCCTTCTTTTTGGCATATTGAAGTGCATTGACAATATTGACGCTTACATCTTTCTTTAAATCCCCTCCTCCAACAGAAAATATCATTACAGCATCTTTTTTACTTAGGTTGCTCCCCATAAGCCAGTTGACAAAGACACTTTCCCAACCGTTATCATTAGTCCGGGCAGTAAGCTCCGAGACATTATCAACAGGTGTATAAGCTTCGATACCACAGATCTTTCTGAAGTCATTAACCGCA
>JACREK010000080.1 GCA_016218275.1 Candidatus Gottesmanbacteria bacterium
ATCTCCCAAAGTATAATGAGCCAATGCCCAAGGCGATAAAATTTCCCCGGTTGAGGGAAATTGTTTTTGGCTTCTCACTATCGCTACCGGATCATCTTTTCCTACATACTTTCCTGAGATATTGTGAAGCCTAGAGGTTGAAGCTACAGCAGCTGTTAAACCGCTGGAATTCTCCACAACGCTTTCAATTACATAGTGGTTTGGGTCGCGAAGAAGGGTACAGATATCATAATAATCTTGTGGAACTTTCAGCGTAATCACTTTATCACTATCGACAAAGTTTACATCCATGATATGAAAAGTAAATCCGGCATTCATATCCGGAGCAAGCAGCAGTCCCGCATTGTGATACGGAGAGGCAAATCCCTCAAACAGGGGATAATTAAAAACACCGGGGCCGCATTTGTCGCCGGCAAAAACTATAAAGGGCTCACTTGGCCTTTCCTCAAACTCTATCTCAGCTGAACCCGGACCCATTCCTCTGACGTTTCCGGAAAAGGCGTCTTTAAGAAGATCCTGTCCCGCTCCATACAACCCCTGCGCTTTAGCTATTTTAGTGGTTACGGTAAACGTATCCCAGGCAAGTTTGTGAATATCCGGATTATCCACGCCTTTGGTATGAACCATAAGGAGGGCAATATCATCTCCTGTAAAAGTTACACGGGCATCCGTAAGTAAACCATTATTAACCGCGTCAACCATTTTATCCCGGGCTTCCTCCAACATCTTTTCGCTTGGTTTATTGTGGCCGCCAACAGAGCCAGTATCTGCTTTTATGATAGAGAGCGTAATTTTCATAAAATATGAACCTCCCCGTAAATGCCCGCATGTGCGAGAGATCCCACGTCGTTTCACTCCTCGGGATGACAGAGTGAATAATAAATTCACTCTATCACATTCTCCAACAAATTTCTACCGGTCATAGAGTACGGCACTTCAATATGCATCGCTTTTAAAATTGTCGGGGCAACATCTGCCAATATACCCATAGGCAGGGAAAGATTTTTACCTTCCCAGGATTTATTTACCGCAATAAAAGGAACTGGAAATGTAGAATGCTCCGTATCTATTCCTCCGGTTTGGGGATCAATCATTTCTTCCGCATTTCCGTGATCGGCCGTCACAAACGCCGTTCCTCCAATATTGACTACCGCAGGAATAATTTGGGAAAGACATAAATCTACGGTTTCGCAAGCCTTGATGGTAGCTGGAATTACTCCCGTATGCGCTACCATATCCGGATTGGCGAAATTCACGACAATAAAATCATAAATTTTCCCTTGCACTTTTTCGATAAGAGTTTCTGTCAGTTCCAAAGCTGACATCTCCGGTTTGAGATCATAAGTGGGTACTTTGGGAGAAGGAATGATAATTCTATCTTCATTTATAAAAGGAACTTCCCTTTGCCCGTTAAAATAATAGGTCACAAAACGCTCTTTCTCGCTTTCTGACAGACGCAGCTGAGACAAGCCCATATGCGAGATGCATTCCCCAATCGGATAAACTACCACATGGGGAGGGTAGGCAACTGCGGAAGCATGAACGTTGCGGCTATATTCGGTCATGGTTACAAAATAGAGATGAGGTATCTTTTCTCCACGTTTAAAGGCCGGTTTTATGTCCGCGGGAAGGACCGTGTGTTTTTTAAAATATTTCACTGCAAAAGGATCAAAATCGGAAATATTTGCCTCTTTTTCAAAGTCTTCAAGA
Organism: Candidatus Gottesmanbacteria bacterium; assembly: GCA_016218275.1. Lineage (GTDB taxonomy): Bacteria > Patescibacteriota > Microgenomatia > 2-02-FULL-39-11 > 2-02-FULL-39-11 > JACREK01. The sequence goes on from JACREK010000080.1 coordinate 1,711, forward strand.
ACAAAGGCTTTAGTCAGTTGTCGGGGTCTATCGATTCTGAAATTATAGAAAATTACACTGTCATTTTCCTGGATTTTGGCAATAGGTTTGCCTTCTTTTAGGATATTTGTCGGCAGAATAAATTCATCTGTAATTCCTTTTGCATAAGCAGCATTAACCACTTCAAGCGGATCGCTGCCTTTTTCGCCGATTCCTTCAGTCAAACATTTGTAGGCTTTTTCGGTTCTGTCCCAGCGGTTATCCCTATCCATAGCAAAGTATCGACCCATAACAGAAGCAATTTTTCCAAAACCCACACTTTGAAGAAAGGCCAGTATTTGTTTTATGTAGATAACCGATGATTTGGGAGGAGAATCCCTGCCGTCGCAGATAAGATGGAGAAAAATTCGATTGAAGGATTGTTCCTTCATCAGCTGGATAAGAGCAAGCAAATGTTCAATATTTGAATGTACGCCGCCGGAGCCGATAAGACCCAAAAGATGGATATTGCTTTCATATTTGCGGGCATGATTAATAGCTTCCAAAAAGGCCGGATTTCGGAAAAAAGTGCCGTCGGCAATTGAAAGATTGATTCTGGGTAAATCCTGATAAACTATGTGTCCCGCCCCAAGATTCAGATGTCCGGTTTCGGTATTGCCGTCCTCACCCTTGGGAAGTCCCACCGCCTCACCGGAGGCTTGCAGAAGGCAGTGGGGAAAAGTTGACAATAATCTGGTGTAAAACGGCAATTTGGAAAGCATGATGGCATTTCCCGCTCCCGCAGGCGCAACTCCCCAGCCGTCAAGAATAAGAAGAACTACAGGACGCATATGATAAATTATCAAATAAATACCAATCAACAAATTCTCAAATATATACAAATTTATTTGATGATTGGATAATTTGAGAATTGGATTATTGGGTTATTTTAATTCCTGGTATATTTCTAGTAGTCGATTGTATTTAGCCACCCTCTCTCCTCTTGCCGGTGCCCCAAATTTGGCAAAATCAGCTCCAACCGCAACCGCAAGATCGGCAATAAAATCATCATTAGTCTCACCTGACCTGTGCGATATAATTATTTTAAAATTGGCGCTTCTGGCAATTTTTATCACCTCCAGAGTCTCTGTTAAAGTACCTATTTGATTTGGCTTTATAATAATTCCATTACAAGCATTCATGTCAATTGCCTTTTGCAGTCTTTTTTTATTGGTTACCAATAAATCATCACCTATAACGAGAGTTTCCTTCCCGACTTGTTCTGTTAAGGTTTGCCATCCGTCCCAATCGTCTTCATGCAAACCATCTTCGAGGGAATAGAGATTATATTTTTGCGTAATTTCAACTAAATAATTGATATATTCCCCCGTTGCCATTTTTGCGCCATTTTTAGTTGGTTGATAAAATTCATTGTGATAAAAGCAGGAGGCGGCAAAATCCAGTCCTAAATAAACATCTTGCCCATAC
>JACREK010000082.1 GCA_016218275.1 Candidatus Gottesmanbacteria bacterium
AAGCAGACATTGGAAAAATACAGAAAATTATCACTACTTACTCTTCTTCTTTTTTCCAGGTGCCAAGCTGTTCCACTTCGGGAGTGGAATGAGTGGAATGAGAATAAAAGTTAAAAGGAAGAGGCGTCTGAGTCAAGCTGATTTAATTGGGTATCCAGACCAGTGACATCAGCATTGTCTAAGTCGGCTGAGGCATTATCGAGATCTTTAGTTGTCTGCATAGGAGCAGAAGAAGTAACCACAGTAGATGGTGCAGCTCCTTTCTTGGCTGCTAAGTAAATCCCGGCTATAACTATAACCACTACTATCAAAATTATGATAAGTATAGAGCTAAATCCTTTATTATTTGCTTTCATAGGTTATTTGCTTTCTCCTTCAGTCGTTCCCGTAACAGAGTGGACAGCGACAATTAAATTCTTTATTGAAGTCCGGTAGTCTTTCAGCGCCCTGATGACGCTTTGCATATCAGTTCGGAATTGGCTTAATTGACTTTTAGGAGCAATACCATTGCAACTAAAACCGTTTGCGGTTTCCCGGGCTTTTGCCAAAGCTGCCTGGACTGCGGTTTTCTTCGTCTGAATATCGGCAACCAGGGCATCATAGTTGGCTACAGTTTTCCCTCTTGGTACCACCTTTGCGGTATAAAAATCTTCGGTCCGCTTGGCAATATCGTCAAACTTGCTTTCCATCCTGGTAACAAGCTCCACGAGGTGATTAATCCGCTGTTGGATAGTTTTTTCCCTTGCCTGACAGGCACGGAGTTTTCCTTCAGTTAAACGATTCTGAACAGGCCCTCCCGTTATTGCTGGTCTGCTGGAAGAACTGCCTACATCCGCAGGTTTCCCGACAGCTGAAACAGAAGTTTGAGAAGATACCAAAACGAAAAGAAGAAGACTGAGAAGAATAAATCGAATTTTCATCTTGCTTGTTTCAAGCATATCAAAAACGAGATGCGGTTGTCAATAGTGTTGTCATCCCGAGCGGAGTCGAGGGATCTCTCATAATTTAGGAAATATGGACATCTCGGCCTTAAAATTCTCTCCTCTTTTATAAGAGAGATTCCTCCACTCCCTTTGGTCGGTCGGAATGACGAATAAACTGAAGCTAAATTACAAAGTGCAGGTGGGTCAGTTGCACCGGATATTGTTTTATGATGGATGCTTGGATATAATGAAAGAAAAGGTAGAAAGGAAAGCCCGCCTGAACTTACTATTCGGCTTTTAGTACTATTCGTACACGCCTCATAGAGCGTTCTAAGGCGGGCTCAAGAAGCTCTAATCTGATGTCAGAAAGAGCTTCTAGAGGGGGTGAGGAAGATGGATGTAAAAGTTGGTAAAATCACTCACTATTACGACAAAATTGGCGTTGCGGTTTTGGAGCTGGTTAAACCGCTTTCAGTTGGCGATAAAATAAAAATATCCGGCCATGATAAAGAATTTACACAGGAAGTCGTTTCGATGCAGGTGGAACATAAAGAGATAAAAAAGGCAAAAAAAGGCGACAGTATCGGGTTGAAAGTCGACCAGCCCGTTAAAGAAAACGATCAGGTATATAAAGCGACATGATATCATATGGAATGGAATAAAGCCAAAGATATTGAGAATAAAATCGGTTTAATTGTCAGGAAATTGAATCTGGGTTATATCGAAAGCAAAAAGATAATCTGTTTCCGAAGTCTTGGTTCATCCTCCCGTGCAAGAGCCAGAATTTGGAGTTTTCCAAGAGTTTGGCAATTGGCACTAAACCTGGGACCATATTACGTAATCGAAGTTTTATCCCAGTATTTTGATAAACTTTCCCCTGATGACCAAACCCGCGTCCTTATCCATGAACTTTTGCATATACCCAAAAATTTTTCCGGCAGTCTCCTTCCTCATCGGGGCCGGGGAAAAAGGATTGACGAAAGAAGAGTAGAAAATTTGTTTCAGCAATTAAAGGATAAATAATAATGCGAATTACGGGTTATCAGCTTGCATTTATAATTTACTTTGTCATTGCGAACGAATGAAATGAGTGAAGCAATCTTTATTGATATAGAACCTATCTCAAAACCTCGAAAAACTGTATTGTTCGAACGTAGTGAGAACTTCTCGCTGGAGTTTATCCCGAGCGAAGTCGAGGGACTCGAAGAATAGGTTTTGAGATGACTTCTAGATCGCCACGTCCCGACGTTACGTCGGGACTCGCGATGACAAGGATGCGTAAGTCCAGAATTTTAATATCATGTTAATTCTTATTCACGGTGACGATATTGTTTCTTCCCGAAAGGCTTTGGAAGAGCATAAACTCAAAGAAAAAGGAGTCGAAATTATCAATTTTGACGGAAATGTTTTGGATCTGCCTTCTTTTGTGACTGCCGCAGATTCCCAATCGTTGTTTGGAGAGGGTAAATTAATTATTATAGAAAATCTGCTGGGCAGCTCACTCACAAAACAAAAAGAAAAGATTTTGGATTTCCTGAATTCTTCCGAGCTTTCCCAAAAAGTAATTCTTTGGGAAAAAGGAGAAATTGGGAAAACTGCCATAAATAAATATTGCCCAAAAGGGAAAGTAATTTTATGCCAGCCGCCGCTTCTTCTTTTCCGGTTTATTGACTCTCTGGGTGATCACAATGAACGCGTCTTAACTTTATACCATGCGCTTTTGGCCCAGCGCGAGCCGGAACTGGTTTTAGCGATGCTTTTTCGGCAACTGCGGCTTCTTATCATTGCGGAAAGTATGGGAGAAAAAGGACTCAAAGCGCAAGCTAGCTGGCAGGCCCATAAATTTATAAAGCAGGCAAATCTTTTTGGGAAAGAGCAGTTATATAGAGCTTACCGAAGTTTGCTTTTAATCGATTATAATGTAAAGACCGGCCAGACTCCTTATAACCTTTCTCAACTACTTGACATTTTTCTGATAAATCTTTAGTATGAATTTATCATACTATCATATTTTAACGCGAATTACTAAATTAGGAAAAGATTGGTATAACAATACATACATTCCTTAACTCCTTCTCCTTGTAGGAGAAGGTTGGGATGAGGTTTTCATACCTCACCCTAACCCTCTCCTTAAAGGAGAGGGGAAAAGATTGTATTGATAAGCTATCTGAATTTCGTAATTCACATTATTTTAGATGAAAACTGCTATTGATTCCTCTATTTTCCGCGATTACGATATTCGCGGCACATACCCCGATCAGATTAACGAAGACTCCTTTTATATATTGGGAAAAGCCATTTCCGACTATCTGTCTGTCCAAAAAATTGCGGTAGGTTACGATGCGCGGCTTTCTTCCCCGTCGCTTTTTTGGGCACTGGCAAAAGGGATTATGGAGCAAGGGACGGATGTAGTCAATTTGGGCTTGATATCAACGGAAATACATTATTTTGCTTCAGGCAAATATAATTTCGACGCAAATGTGATTATTTCCGCTTCACACAATCCGGCAAATTATAACGGACTGAAAATAGTCACCCGGGGTGTTGTACCGCTGCACGGAAGCTTCGGACTGCCGGATATAAAAAAGTTATCTATTGCGCAAAAATTCACTACCCCAAGAAAAGTTGGCAGTATGACGGAAATGTCGATTTTGGATGAGTGGATAAAACATGCGCTGTCCTTCATAAATGCGGCAAATCTGCGTCCATTAAAAGTGGTGGTTGACGCGGGAAACGGTATGGGCGGAATATCATGGGCAAAAATAAGTGGTAAAATTCCGGGAGAAATAATCCCTCTTTATTTCGAACCTGACGGCAATTTTCCCCATCATTTGCCGGATCCGCTAAAAGCGGAAAATCTTGCCGATCTGCAAAAGGAAATTCTTGCCAAATCGGCGGATCTGGGTATAGCTTTGGATGGGGACGCTGACAGGATTTTTTTGCTTGATGAAAAAGGGGAAGCGGTATCAGGAACCATCACAACCGCCATATTGGCTGAAGCTCTTTTGAAAAAGTATGGACCAAATCCTGTTCTTTACAATGCCGTCTGCGGCAGAATAGTCCCTGAAACTATCAAAAAACTGGGCGGAAATCCCATAAGAGTAAGAGTCGGTCATTCCTTCATTAAAGAATATATGAAGAAAACGGATGCTCTTTTTGCCGGAGAACACTCGGGTCATTATTATTTTAAGGATAACTTCCGCGCCGACAGTTCGGCAATTGCCGGACTCATTATATTGGAATATCTATCGGAGAAAAATATGCCATTCTCAGAGGTGGTTAGTGTTTATGACAAATATCCGCAAAGCGGCGAAATAAATTTTCAGGTTAAGTCGGGAGAAAAAATAGTTTCCTCTCTTGAGTCAAATTTTGTGGATGCATTATCTATCGATAAAATCGACGGTCTGTCTGTCTGGTATCCTGCCTGGTGGTTTAATTTGCGGCCTTCCAAAACCGAAAGCTATGTTAGACTAAATGTAGAGGCGGATACGCAAGATATCCTTGACGAAAAATTATCTTTAGTCGAAAATGAGATTATTAACTTAGGGGGAGTAAAACAATAGTTGTCATTCCGAGCCCGCTAGCTGGCGGGTCGAGGAATCTCTCGCGTATGCTAGCCCCGATTAAATCGGAGAGATTGCCGCGTCTCCGCCAACTGGCGGATCCTCGCAATGACAGACAAGCTTAAAATGATTGACCTTGATGATCTTGCGAAAATAAGAGTATTGGATAAAAAAAATGCGCTTGATTCCATAAAGCAGTTGCCGCAACAAATAGATCAGGCCTGGAGCGAAAGTTTTTCCATTGATTTCCCACAAAATTATAAGGATACCAGAAATATCGCTATCTGCGGTATGGGTGGATCAACGTATGGAGCAAGAATAATTAAGAGCCTTTATGATGGGGCCCAAATAACTAAAATGCCAATAGAATTAGTCAATAATTATTGGTTGCCGGGATATGTAAATTCCGAAACGCTAGTCATTCTGTCCAGTTATTCAGGAAATACAGAAGAAACAATCGCTTGTGCAAAAGAAGCAAAAGAAAAAGGCGCAAAAATAATAGGAATTACTTCAGGGGGGCAACTGGCTGCTTTTCTTAAGGAAAATAATTATCCTTCATATATCTTTAATCCCGTACATAATCCTAGTGCTCAACCGAGAATCGGGGTAGGTTATATGGTTATGGGGCTTATAGGAATGCTGGCAAGGTTGGGAAAAATACCGGTGGATGCTGCCGAGATAGAAAAGATAATTACTTTTCTGGATGGTGAATCGACTACTCTGGGTGAAAATGCTTTTGCCGAAACTAACCCGGCAAAAAAAATGGCGATAAAGTTAAAAGATAAAATTCCTGTAATTATGGTGGCTGACTTTCTGGAAGGCGCGGCATACGCAATCCGCAATCCCTTTCATGAAACTGCCAAGCAATTTGCGCTATATTTTGCTATTCCAGAGCTTAATCACCATCTTCTTGAGGGACTATCATATCCCGCTGATTTAAAGAAATATCTTTATTTTATTTTTTTTCTTTCCGATATTTATGACAAGAGAAATAAAAAGAGAATGCAATTAACTATTGACGTGGTAAAACAAAATAATATCCCAATTGAAACAATTTCTTTACATGGGTATTCTTCCTTGACTCAAAGTTTTGAACTTATCCAATGGGGGGCTTGGGTTACTTTTTACCTTGCCATGCTTCATGAAATTGACCCAAGCGAAATTCCTTGGGTAGATTATTTTAAGGGAAAATTGTTATAACAGTTATAACCATTATAAATTTTATAAAAGAGGAATAATACTATGAATTCTAAATACATTGCCTGGTTTTCAGAAGTAGGAAAAGAAGATGTAGGATTAGTCGGCGGAAAAGGGGCAAATCTTGGTGAAATGTATAAAGCCGGTATTCCCGTACCTTACGGTTTTGTAGTTACTGCTGCCGCTTATTTTGATTTTTTGAAAGAATCCGGCCTTTCCAAAAAGATAAAAGATGCGTTAAAACTGTTAAATCATCAGGACCCAAAAAATCTCCAGGCAACTGCCTCGGCTGTGCAAAAATTAATCAAAAGAGAGGAAATACCCCAAAATATCGCCAGGGAAATAATGATGGCATACCTGAATTTAGCCTCCGAAAGCAGGAAAAAAGCATCCCTCACCAAGCGTCTTTCGTCGGTATTGAAGGAGCCGTATGTAGCGGTGAGATCCAGTGCTACA
>JACREK010000083.1 GCA_016218275.1 Candidatus Gottesmanbacteria bacterium
ACCATTCTGCCCCGAAGATAATCAGGAGTAGTTAGCTGTCTTATCGTATTTCTGATGATAGTACTGATGACATCACCGACACCGGTTAGAAATAAGAAAATAAGTGACAAATAGAAAGATTTTGAGATACCAAAAAGAATTGTAGCAATTCCATAAAGAATAACTGCAGAAAGCAAAATTTTCCCCTGATTTTTCAGATGTCCCAAAGATGAGACAATTACTCCTGCAAGAACTGCTCCGGCAGAAGGAGCTGCATAGAGAATTCCAAGACCCTTTGGTCCTACGGCAAGTATATCTTTTGCAAATATTGGAAGCAGTACTGTAGCTGAGGCAAAAAATGTGGCAAAAAAATCCAAAAACATGGTTGAATAGATAATGGGTGTTCTTCGCACAAACGTGAGGCCTTCTTTAAGTGATGAAAGACTAAAATATGCGGTTTTCTTCTCAACTGACCCTTTCGTTCTCATGAAAATAAGAGCAAGAATTACAGCAATAAATGAAAGGGTATTAATTATATAAACACTGCCTACTCCAAGATAGGCAATGATAAATCCGGAAATAGATGGTCCTAAAACAATTGCGGTTTGCCACATGATGGTATTGAGGCTTACAGCATTCATGAAATATTTTTTAGGCACAAGGGAAGGGACCAGCGATTGTCTGGCAGGAGTGTCAAAAGCGGAAGCGACAGAATTTAGGGCAATAAGAAGATAAATAAATAAGGGATTGATATGGCCGGAAAAGGTGATGATGGCTAAAAGTGACGAGGATGCTATCATAACAATTTGGGACATAACCATCAGTTTCCTTCTGTTAAGCATATCTGCAGCAATTCCGCCGGGAAGAGATAAGAAAATAATCGGCAGGAAACGGGAAAGACCGATTAGTCCCAAAGAAAGCGCAGATCCCGTAAGAACATATATTTGCCAGTTGACGGCTACAACCTGCATTTCACTGCCTATCCGTGAAATCAAAAGTCCCAGCCACAGGAGGCGGAAATCACGGAATTGCAGGGCGGTAAAAGGGGAAAAGCGTGGTTTCATTGATTATATTATTTTAAGCTAATAACCGATAACTGGCAATCGCTCAGTATTGTCCTATAGTACTTGACAAGGTGTTTTTAGCGTGTTATAATCCGACACTTAAATAATTTCTGCCTGTTTTATAGACAATTATGTCAAAATATACAAAGGCAGTCTTTTTTTTGACTGCGCTACTTTTTACAAGTCTCACGGTTACGGGTAAAGTACTAGGGAATGGCGGTTGTGTACCTGTTTACGGTGGCGGTGTACAATGTCCCAGGGTTGGTCAAGTGTTGATAGATAAAACCGTACGCAATCCTTCAACAGGCATATTTGTCGATAATCTTGGTCCCTCCGATCCTAAATATCGACCTCAGTGGATAATAACTTTCCGTGTAACTGTCAAAAATTCCGGCGACCAGACATTGGATAAAGTGACGGTTGTTGATAAATTACCCCAATATATAGATTTCATGTCAGGTCCAGGCACTTATGACAGCAAAGGAAGAACTCTTACGTGGGACGTAAATAGTCTTGCCGGCGGAGCTTCGCAGGTGTTTGAGATAAAGGGAAAAGTAGTACATCCGGCAGTTTTGCCTGCAGAAAAAAGCGTAGTTTGTCCGGTGAACGTAGCAGATGCCAAATCCAACTCGCAAACCGATCATGATGAAAGCCAATTCTGTATACAGAAAGAATTGGTAGTGCCACAGGTTCCTACAGCCGGACCGGAGCATTGGTTACTGTCTATAGCAGGTCTTTCAACAGCTGGAATAATTGGTCTATATTTGAGAAAAAAGGCATTATTTAGTTGATGGTTGTTAGTTAGTAGTTATTAGTGGTGAGTAGTTTAAGAGGATAAAAAGTTTTCTTTCTATTAACCATTAACTAATAACCAATAACAATATTTATCCTCTTGGACACTTCTTTCCTGCCAGGAAAAGTTTAAGAGGATATTTTTTGATCACTGGTTAACGAACGTAGAGAGTTTACCAGTGGATCAATCCCGTACATGCGCTCCTCGGGAGTGCGAGGCTGTAAGCCTCCAGACCGAGGTAAGCATTGTAGCGGGATGGCACTTTAACAAACTAGAAAATATTTCAGGAAACTGCTGGAATATGAAGGATTTGTTCTATAATTTTAACTCTTTTGCTGGTTTTCATAACGTCTTTGTCGATGTAATCAAAAAGATCAGTGAATTTTTTGTCGAGCCTTTTTTCCAGTTTCTTAAGATCCTTTTTTGTTGCTAAGGGTTTTAAATCGTCTTTAGTGACAAAGTTTTTTAGGTCATCTTTAGATGCTAGTGATTTTAGATCATCCTTCGTAGCAAAGTTTTTTGCATCGTTTTTGGTTGCAAATAGCTTGAGATCATCCTTGGTGGCAAAATTTTTCCCATCATCCTTGGTTAAAGCAGTATCGTTGATGATCTGCTTTATGGCTTTTAAGTCATTTTTTGTCAGCATAGTTTTCTCATAATATGATATGAAAAATCATTTGTACATAGACAAATTACAACATTTAAACTCAGAGAAAAATTTTGAGGAAAATCAAAATTTTCCCTTGGGTTTAATCCCTCGGTGATACTCGGGACAAGATCCAAGTCAGTCTAAAAACCTCAAGACACCTGGAAGGTGTGCGAAGCACTCCTTCAAGGTGGAGGTATCAGAATAGCGATTAATAGCAATCTCTGATTCTGAAAGACTGGAAAAGTTGTAAGTTTTACGTTGTTTGGTGTAGTTATTTTTGCAACTAATAACCAACAAC
>JACREK010000084.1 GCA_016218275.1 Candidatus Gottesmanbacteria bacterium
GTGTAAACTCCGCGAAGCAATCTCTAGAGATCGCCACACTCGTTTCACTCGCTCGCGATGACAGTATGTCAGTAAACGTGAGATGTTACAATTAACTCAAAATTTGACAAAAAGAAAGCCAGTATGATAAAGTATGAAAAACCTATAGTTATTAACCACTCTAATATTAATATTACTGATGGTTTTTATAATTCTTTCAAAAGAGTTAATAACAAATCAAGAAATTATTTTTAACTACGTCCGTTACCAACGTAGTTTTTTTATGGAGTAGAGATCATACTAAGAAATATGGAAGTTTTAATTCCAAAAAGCGGCATGCTAGCAGACCATTCGGATGCATTCAGTGGAAGAGATCGCTTCTTTGGGAGAAAATTAGCAATCATGACAGAAGATATGGGCCCTTTTGTTAACTATGCTTTGACAAGTATATTCGGAGATAATTTACCCCAAGCAGCAAGACAACAAGCACTTACTATTGCAAGAGAGAGCTTACCTCAATATCAAGCTATTCTTCGATCAGCATTCCCGGGTAGAGATTGGGTTATACGAGAAAGTGATATTAGTAGAATACTTAGATATCATATTGAACGTAATATACAAGAAGATCCAAATGTAGTAATTGTAATCAATGATAGATATATTGGACAAGAATTAGATGTTGAATTTCCTGACAATATTTTTAGATTCAGTTCAACAAGGGTTCTTGAAGGCGCAAATACCGGAACCGTAAAATCTACAATCAGACCAAGACCGGGCGACGCAGACTTTGAAACACAACTTGATCAGATAGAAGCAAGGCTTCAAACACAAGGTAGATCACTCAAAGGAGCACATGTAATTATAGCAGATGATGTTAATGTTAAATCTACCACTGAAGAATCAATGGCCATTATGTTTTCTCAACGGGGTGCACTTGTAAATAGAGATGAAAGTATCTATATTTACAAAGTATTTACAGATGAAGTAGCACCAGAAGAAGACAGACAAAACTCTGCTGGAAAATCTGAAGTAAGAGTAGCCTCAATGGAAGAAAGAGAACTAACACCATTAGGTGGACCAACAAGAAGAGTTGGAGAATTTACAGCGTTACAACAGCCGGCACAAGCGCCGTTCGGAGATGGAGGTATTACCCGTACAAATGGTTTTATCCATCAGACTTATTTATCAAGATTACAACTTGAGTTGTTTTTGAGTGTTTTTGGCAAAATAGAAGACGTCCTCAAAGAAGCTAAACGTATAGATGGTTCAACATTTGAATATTTTAGTTTTGCTGATTTTAAGTGGATGATCCCTGTTTCTGGGGCTATTAAGATCCATTCCCAAAAAATACAAGAAAGATTAGGCTTGATAGACGTCAGAAGCTTATTCGGTCCTTCAGCTGCTATCAGAGATTTTAGAGATAAAAATGATAGATCGCCTAAAGATCTAGCAGAGGTTAAACTATTTGATTATATCAGATTAGCACTTGCGGAAACCAAAAACGAATCAAGTCCAAAGATTTCTTGCGTCGTCACTGATATCGACGGAACACAACTAAAAATGATCTATGAAGATCCAACAAAGAAAAGTTTCCGCTATTCTGAATTAGGCAAACAACTTCGAGGGTTCGTATGGAATTTACTTGTAGTATTTGCCGGTGAGGAGATAGAAGCTACTAAAATTTTAGAAAGTTATGATATCGAAAAACCGGTTGAGATATTAAAAGGAAATCCAGAATTTGCTAAGTTTTTGGTCGCTAAATATAAGGATGAAGTATTTACTAAACTAAAAGAAAGATTTACTTCTTTCTATGGGAATCGGGGAGGAGAAGAACTGCAAGCGTTTCTTTCCCAACATGATTTTTTATCGGAGGCTTACCATATCCTCAGAGAATTAACTTGGGGACAAATCGACTACGATAAAGTTTACAGACAAGAAGAAGGACAAGCAGCACAGTTTAGTGCAAAAGTTCTTAATCAAGGCGGGACTTTAATATTTCTTACTGCCAGCCCCCGTATTCATGCTATGAGAGTATTGGAGTTAACAGGTCAGACTGAACTGGTAAGATCAGGGAGGGCGTACTTATTTACTGTAGAAGACCTCTATCATCCTGCTACGCTTGAAGAACAAGATAAAATAGTCTTTTTTAAAGCTTTAGATCAATCTGATGGTATTTCTGCCTTAGATTTATTTATGGAACTGGCTAATAATAATGAAAAGGAGGCTCATAAACAGCATGCTGTTTATTTTAGTCTTCGGGAAAAATTATCTGCATCTGTACCTTCCGTGCATCCTAGCAGAATAATAAGCATAGGTGATCAGTTGTATACCGACGTACGTCCTGCTATATATGCCGGAGGTTACGGATATCTCACAAAGGGTCCAAGGGATTTAGAAAATGTTTTTAAATATGCAGATATTGCTGATGAGAAAACACATTTAAGGAATTTAGCTGAAACAGGCGACTTAGAAGCATTAAGAAAACTAGCAGTCGATGGAGATGATGAATCTCAACGTATACTTTCAGCGTATCAAAGGGCTCAACCCAGAAAAGAAAGCGGAATAATTTTTACAGATGAAACAAGCCGTTACGAAGAGTCCTATCTATCATAAATTTAAAATCGAAGTATAATCAATTTTATGAAAACCAAAAAATATCCTCTTCTTTTAGACTGCGACACTGGAGAAGATGATGCAATCGCTATCGTACTTGCGATCATGAGTGGTTTACCACTCAAATACATCATCACTTGTCATGGCAATACCACCCTGGGAAATGCTACCCGTAACTCCTCAAGAATTGTTAGTCTTCTTGATGCCTCTAAAATAAAAATAATAAAAGGAGCAAATGGCCCGACAAAACCCCATCTCTGGGAACCGCCGGGGTTTACTGCCGGAACCGACTTTTTAGGATACAACGGTCTTTGCAATGTAAAATTGCCGCCCTCTAAATACAAAAATGTTATAGATTCTGGACAAGAAAAATATATCAAAGAGTTGGCGAAACTTATTAAAAAAGAAGAAAGAGTTGATTATATCATCACCGGCCCTTGTACTAATTTTGCAAAATTATGTAACTACATGGGAAAAGATATAAAAAAACATATCAACTCGCTATATATTATGGGCGGAGCAATTTATGTAAAAGGAGCTAGAGGTGCGGGTGTAAAAAATACAAGTCATAAGAAAGGAAATAAGGCTCCAGATACATGGGCGGAGTTTAATTTTTACTGTGACCCGTATGCCATCAAAAAAGTTCTCCAGTTTGATCTTCACCCGGTAGTAGTCACTTGGGATCAATGTATAAATTTTGAGCTACCGTTTACTTATATAAATAAAATGAAAGCAAGTAAACCTGGTGGAAAATTCATTGTCAGACTGATGCATGCATTTATGAAGATTTATGGCCTTAAAAATAAAACAAAATTTGAGCTATGTGATCCCTTAACTGTCATGTCCTATATGGGTTATGGTCATCTTAAAAATGACAAAATCAATATTACCACTGCTAAAAAATACTTTGGAAAGAGTTACCACGATGAAAAAGGTTATTCTATCAAATATTTTTATGTTAAATCGAAAGTAGAAATAAATTCTATCATTGCTGAGATGATGAGAAAACTAGGAATAAAATAAATTAATTATGATGACTGAAAGAAAAAATGTCCCAATCCAAGTCGTTGGCAGTATAAATATGGATTTAATCACCAAAGTCCCTAGGTTTCCCGGAGAAGGAGAAACAATCACAGGAGTTGATTTTTTCACTGCTCCTGGAGGAAAAGGTGCTAACCAAGCTGTAGCTGCAGCAAGATTGGGCGCAAAAACCGCTATGATTGGATGTGTAGGAATAGATAGATTTGGAAAAGAGTTAGTCGCTTCACTTCAAAGAGAAAAGGTAAGTATGAGACGGATCAATTTCATTCCAGATACCCCTACTGGCACCGCTATGATTATTGTTAATGAAAAAGCTCAAAACCAAATTATTGTTATACCCGGGGCGAACCATAAAATTACCGAAGAACATTTAGCTTACTCCTGGAATACTCTTCAGATAAAACCTCAAGCTCTCCTTTTACAACTGGAAATCCCTTTACCTATAGTAATAAAGGCTGCACAGCTGGCTAAAAAAGGTAATACCATGGTGGTTTTAAATCCGGCTCCCGCACCAATTACTTTCCTACCAGCGGAATTACTTAATCATGTAGATTTTTTGATCCCTAATGAACATGAAGCAAAAATTCTAGCCGGTACAGATGATTTAGAAACAGCAGCAGACCAATTAAGGAATAAAGGACCAAAAGTGATTATCACCCTAGGAGATAAAGGAGCTATGTTTTTTGACGACAAACCAGTCTATGTTGATCCTTTCCGGGTTAATGCTATTGACCCTACCGCCGCTGGAGATGCTTTTGTCGCTGCTTTTACGGTAGCTACCTTACAAGGACAACCAATTCTTGGTGCCATAAGATTTGCCAACGCCGCAGGAGCTTTGGCTGCTACTAAAATCGGCGCTCAACCATCATTACCCACATTTGCTGAAGTAAAACGGTTTATTGCATCCTGTTAACATCTGCTTGAACTAGTATGCTATTATCTATTCTATAAAAATATTACTATGCCTATTTCTGAAACAATAGGACGCTTAGCATTTCATCCGAGTGCTCGTGATTTACATCCCGGATTTTTTAATTTTCTTGAAGCAGAATTAGGTCCAGATGTTCAAATTGCCGTTGTTAATCCAGATCATTTCTCCGATCGTACGCCAAGACTGGATATTCCAGGAATTCCATCTGGGGCTCCGCTTGTAGTAATACCGGGTTTTATCAGCGGACCGCACGCGGAGATTCTTTTATCAGCTCTTACCAAAACCGGTCATGCTCTACGCTTCCCTCACCCCACAGATTCCCGTTCGCCATGGGCAAACCAGATACATTTTCTCTTAACAGATCTGGAAGGGAGAGGAAACAAACCCACTATTCAGGGGAATGGAAACCTTGTACCTTATCCAGAACTTCAATATGCTTACTATTTAGCTGATGCTTTAAGAGACTTAGGGAAAGCTGATTCTGTCACGCTTTTGGATCCACATGATGTTGAAAGCGTCAGAGCACTGCGCGAGGGAACAGGTAAAACTATTGAGGTAACAACCATCACTGCTCTTCGAGAAATTGCAAATAATATGCGGCAGAATAACTTACTGCCAGATAACAGTGGTGTTGTTATAGCGGACAACGGGGCAATCGGTCGGGCTCACTTTTTTGCCCATACCACTGAAATTCCTCTGGTTACCAGAATAGTCAAGGAAAGAAAAAACGGAAAACCAGTAATTGCCGCTGTTTACGGCGGAGAAGATATTAAAGGTCGAACGGCTATATTAGTTGATGACATGACAGCCACAGGAGGAACAATATTTACAGATGCGGAAGAACTAATTAAACTCGGGGCAGATGCTGTTATTGCAGTAATAACTCATTTAAAAGGCGTAAGAGGCGCCAGAGAAAAAATCGCCTATCAATTAAAACAGGAAGGAGGCGGACTAAAAGCAATTGTTGCCACTAACTCTACTCCTTACTACACTCAACTTGATCTCCTTACTGGAGTTCATATTGTAAGTGTTTATCCTCTTATGGCAAGAGCCGCCAGAGCTATTCTTATACCTACAGCTGAAAATATAGCCGCTTTGAATCTTGATATTTTTCCTATTGGTACACTCAAGCAATATCTCGAAACGCTTTACAGAGAATATCCCGGTCTTGCTCTAGATTATCAACCCGCAAACGATAACTATCAAGATCCTACTGAACAAATTTTTGCTACATGATGAATAAGAGTGGATATCAATCCTTTATTTCGCACATAAAAACCACCCTTGCGCCTTTTAAGGCTTTTATTAAACGGCGTGCTCAAGGACATTTACCATATGATTACCTAGTCCCAGCCGGTCCCTATCAGGAACAATGGGATTGGGATGCTTTCTTCATGGGGGTTGCTTTAGCTGCTGATATTTCTGCTGAATCCATTTATCTTCGCAATTGGACTTTAAATTTTATCCATAATGCCAAACAAAACGGAAAAGTGGCAGGCTGTCTGACCGCAAAAGGTTTTGATGAAAGATTAAACCACATGAAGCCTCTTCTTGCCCAGGGAGCATACCTGGCGGGAAAATTTTTGAAAGACTACAGGTGGCTTAAGCCGTACTATACCAAACTTAAGAAAATTGTCCTTTATAGAGAAAAACACCTCTGGAATAAAAAATATGACTTGGGAGTCTGGTTTGACAGTATGGAGTCAGGAGCTGATAACAATATCGCTGCGCTCGATTATCCCAAAAAAACTGCTGTTGCTACCGATCTTAACACTTTTATTTATAGGGAATATAAGGCTTTAAGTTTACTCGCCCAAATTTTAGGCAGAAAAAAGGATGTGAAGTTTTTCCAAAAAAGAGCAGAGATATTAAAGAAAAATATCAATAAATATCTGTGGAATAAAGAAGATGAAATTTATTACAACATCTATGCCAAAACAGGAGAACATATAAAAAGAGTTTCCTATAACTCATTCATCCCTCTTTGGGGGGAAATAGCCACACCGCAACAAGGTAAAGCTACTATAAAAAGGTATCTTGTTTCGCCCAAATATATGTGGTCTGAATACGGCATCAGAACGCTTGCCAAAAATGACCCGGATTACAACAATGCTAACATTATCAAACCCTACTCCAACTGGCAGGGTCCGGTGTGGCCAATTGCAAATTATATGTATATGCAAGGACTTTTAAATTATGGATTCCAGAAAGAGGCAATCGAGCTTGCTAGAAAAATCTCCCGTTTGGTTATTAACGATATTAAAACTTCCGGCGGCATGCACGAAAACTACGATGCGGAAACTGGAAAACCTCTGGCTGCCCCTAATTTTGTTTCCTGGAATCTTCTTGTAGGAAATATGCTCGAAGAGGCAAAAAATAACAAAAATCCTTTCGTTATTTAA
>JACREK010000087.1 GCA_016218275.1 Candidatus Gottesmanbacteria bacterium
GCATGCACGAAAACTACGATGCGGAAACTGGAAAACCTCTGGCTGCCCCTAATTTTGTTTCCTGGAATCTTCTTGTAGGAAATATGCTCGAAGAGGCAAAAAATAACAAAAATCCTTTCGTTATTTAAATATCATCATGTACCAACTTCACTATTTCCGTTTTCCAAAAAACTTCAAATTCGGCGTTGCAGATGCTGATCTACAGGTTATTGGTGAACAAAATACCTTAAAATACGACAATTCTGAACCAACTATGTGGACACACTTTGGCAAAACTTCAGGCAAAGTATATCAAGACACAACGCCTCTGGTGGGAATCGATCGATATCATCGCTGGAGAGATGACCTTAAGATTGTCGCAAACCTAGGGATAAAACATTACCGTACTTCTATTTCAATGTCACGCGTTATGACAAGAGAAAGAAAACCTAATCACAAAGCCTTAGATTGGTATAAACGGTATTTTACCCATTTACGTAAAAATGGAATAAAAATATATGCCACCTTATATCACTGGGAACTACCCCAATATCTCTCTGAAAAAGGAGGCTGGAAAAATAGGGATACGGCTGAGTATCTTGTGGAACATGCCAAAATTGTTTACAAGAATTTAAATGAATTTATTGAAGAATATTTCATTCTCAATGAACCTTTCCAGTCCACTTTTGAAAGCTATCATACTGGAGTGCATGCTCCTGGAGAAACATCTCTTAAAGGAGCTCTTGCCTCTATACACAATATACTTTTAGCTCAAGGAATGGTGTTTCGAACGTTAAAGAGTTTGAATAAGAATCTAAAATTGAGTACCACCTATAACCCCCGCGTCACTTATGCTGCCACACCAACTGAAAAAGATATTAAAGCTACCCAATATGCATTTGGCTACCAAACAAGTATGTTTACCGATCCTCTGTATCTTGGAAAATATCCCGACTATATGATGGAGCTTTTTGGAAATAAAATGCCCGAAATAAAAGATGGTGACATGGAAATCATAAAAATAGGTGCAGATTTGTATACTTTTGGCGTCAACTTCTATCGCGGAACAGTGAACCGCTACGATTTAAGATCTGACGTTCATTTTACTGAAGTGCGGTATCCTCAAGGAATAGTAAATGGTTTGGGATGGCCGGTAAATGTGCCACCAACATATCCTGAGTCCTTGTATGACCTTCTGCGGGAATTGTATCATCGTTACGGAAGCTATGGAATGAAACAAATTTATATTACTGAAAGCGGAACCTGTTGGAATACGCCAGTTGGTAAAGACGGTCAAGTGGATGATGAATTCAGAATCTTCTTCCTAAGGGAACACTTTAAACAAGTCCAAAAAGCAATTCTTTCAGGAATTCCTGTGAAAGGATTTTTTGTATGGACACTGATGGATAATTACGAGTGGGACTTGGGTCATAAACCCGAATCAGCTTTTGGACTCGTCCATATAGATAGAAAAACTTTCAAACGTACTCCTAAAAAAAGCTACTACTGGTATAAAGAACTGATTAAAACGCGAGTATTGACTTAGATGTATTTTACTTATCGAGGAGAAATCCAACAAATCAAAACCACCCTTGCGCCTTTTAAGGCTTTTATAAAAAGACGTGCCCAAGGCCATCTCCCATACGATTATCTTGTTCCAGCAGGTCCCTACCAGGAACAATGGGACTGGGATGTGTATCAATAGCAAACTTGACAAAGTTTACACAGTTGCTATAATTGACATATTATGGATAGCGTCAGTATAAAACAACTCCGTGACAATCTCGCGCAACTTATCGAAGAAGTAGCAATTGGCGGAAAAAGCATTGAAGTAACTAAATTTGGCAAACCGAAAGCCGTAATAGTACCTATGAATACAGACGTAAGAAGAAAGATTAAACGAGATTGGACAATGCTTTCTGATGAAAAAACCAAACTTAAGCAGTTAGCTACTCTAGTTATTGGTTCGGTTTCGCTCAAAAATCACCCCGAGTGGGGTTCAAAAAGAAAAATTACCCGGTGGGTACGAAAGATCAGATCTGAATGGGACTAAATCTTTTTCTTCCAGACACGAATGTTTTAATTTACGGCTTAGCCGGTCACTCGTTGTCTGCTCAATTTCTGAGAGAATGGATCGAACAAAAGACGTTGACACTCTCTGTTGTTGTTGTAGCTGAATTCTTAACACAAGCTACGACCAAAGAAGAAAAAACATTTGAAGCGCTCATTGATCAGTTCGGTAGTCTCCCTATAGATACTACTATTGCTCGTATCGCTGCCTCATACAGAAAATCATTTCTGAAAACAGGTTATAAACTGAAACTGCCTGATTGTCTTATCGCTGCTACTGCTAAATTTTATCATTCCACACTGGTTACTTTTGACATAAAAGATTTTCCTATGCAAGATATAAAAAAACTTAAACTATAAAGTGATAA
>JACREK010000088.1 GCA_016218275.1 Candidatus Gottesmanbacteria bacterium
CATCCAAAGAATCAACTACTCCAATTAACCCATATCTTTTTAATGACTCACTTGCTCTATCTCTTGTAAATAATTTATTTAATTGTTTTTCAATTTCTCGCCCTGTCTGATTGGCAATTTCCCAAGAAGTTGTCAAAAGTACACAAGCAGAATCTTCTCCATGTTCTCCATCTGCTAAAAGGTCTGCGGCAATGTACGAAGGATTGGCAGTCTCATCGGCAATAATGAATATTTCTGATGGCCCTGCCGGCATATCTATAGCTATCTCTTCCATTGCCAACATTTTTGCAGCAGTAACGTACGAATTTCCCGCACCAAAGATTTTATAAACTTTTGGAATGCTCTTTGTGCCATAAATCAAAGCTGCAATTGCCTCTGCTCCGCCTACTTTAAATATTTCGGCAAGTCCTGTCATATCTGCTGTCACCAGTGTTGCAGCAGGAATCTGGCCATCAGATCCTGGCGGTGAACACATCACAATTTCTCTGCATCCGGCAATCTGTGCAGGTATTGCGCTCATCAAAACTGATGATGGGTAAATAGCTTTTCCACCCGGAATATACAATCCCACCTTTTCAACCGGTCGCCAAACCCTCCAAACGGATATTCCTTTTTCTGGATAAATAACTGTGTCTTTCTTTTTTGGCAGTTGTGCTTGATGCACTGCAGTAATATTTTTAATCATCTGGCTAATACTATTTAAAAACTGTCTATCTACATTCTTATATGCTTTCTTTATCTCGTCTTTACTCACTTGTATCGATTTATAATTTTCTTGACCGTATCTCTTTTGATATTTTTCTAGTATCACTCTATCACCGCAAGTTTTTACATTGCTCATTATTCTTTTCACTTGCGGGATAATATCTTTATTCGCAAAAGAAGAGCGGCAAATAATTCTTTGATAATTTTTTTTGGATAAATCGGAAAGTTTTATAATTTTCATATTTTTTGATAAAGTCAGCTAATCAGTTTTTCAACAGGCAAAACGACAATATTTTTTGCACCTAAACTCTTAATCTTTGCGAGTATCTCCCACAAATAATCTTCTTTGACAATACCGCCGTAAAAAGATGAATTTTTAACTGTTGGAAGTAGTTTTCTTAACTTAGGTAAACCATCTTGAGGAAGACTGAGCATTACATATTTTTGATTTTTGGCGGACAAGACTCCCTTAAACCTTGCAAGTAAACTTTCCACTTTTGATAAATTATTCTTTTCTGTCAAACTTTTTTGATTGGCAATAAGTACTGCCTCGGAGTCATATATTTTATCCAGCACTTTTAAATCATTAAGAAACAAGGTGCTACCGGTTGAAGTAAGATCAACTATTGCGGCGGATATTCCAAGTATTGGGGCAATCTCTGTGCTTCCGGAAATTGTTACTATTTCCACATCAATATTATTTTTTCGGAAGTAGTTTTGGGCAGAATTAGGATAGGATGTGGCAATTGGAAGCTTTTTGAGATCTTTTATGGTTCTAACCTCTGAATCTCTTGGAACAGCAACTACCAGCGAGCAATAGCCGAATCTTAAATTTAAAAGTTTTTTCACTTTTGGTCTTTTTTCATAAAGCAGATTCTGTCCGATAATGCCAATATCTACACTTCCCTCCTCGACATACTTGGGAATATCATTATCTCGGAGGTATAGAATCTCCAAAGGAAAATTACGGCATGACGAATAAAGCCGTGGCGCTACTTTATCGAAATCAAGACTACTTTTCCATAAAAACTCAAGCGTCTCCTGTGTTAAACGCCCTTCTTTTTGGATAGCCAGTTTTAAATTTCCATTTAGTAATTTATTCATATGGGTGACTGAGCGGACTCGAACCGCCAACCTATAGGTTCACAGCCTATTGCTCTACCATTAAGCTACAGCCACCAGTAAGAAATTTGCACTTGCAAATTTCAACGTGGTAGGAACGTTTATCGCAAAGCGATATTACGTTCCACCATCATCCGCCTAATCTTAGCACTCGCCTTTTCAGTACTATTCGTACACGGCTCGTGCTGCGATTTATGGCGGATTATGCATCTCTAAGCTTCTCCACCAATTGGCAGATAAGCAAGAGCTGCATAAAAAAACCTCCCGTTCTCTATACACTAGTCCGATAGACTAATGAATAAGGAACGAGAGGCAATAAAAAAAGACCTCCCGCGGTCCCATCCTTTTTCCATGAACCGTATTTATTCTGGTTCATGGCTCTTGGATCGGCTCTACCTTATTGCTTGCACCGAGCGAAGCGAGGTGACACCGACTGTTGTATTTTACGGTTCAACTTCCGTACCCTATTTTGAGAGTCAGCCTGCCCTGTACCGATCTCTGATCTGGTTCAGGGCTCCTGGATCGTGACTCCAGTTATAATGCTTTTATTTAATTGTATTATCGATTATACCAGATATTGTCAAATTTAGCTGACCCACCTGCACTTCTTTAGCTTCAATATATTTGTCATCTCGACCGATTCCACGTTAGTGGATGAGTGGAGAGATCTTCCAACTGACATAAACTGTACTGACTAGTTAATCTAGATCTTCATCGTGGAAGATCCCTCGACTACGCTCGGGATGACAGTAGTAATCTATATACAAACTGCAGGTGGGTCAGCAAATTTAGTTCTTGACAGTATATTTTCCTTACTATATGATATTTACATATATGTGCAGAACTTGTGGCTGTTCCTTTCGGGCTAGGGATTTCGGTAATGTGGAAAGGTTTATTGAACCTTGCATTCTTTTGCTACTCTTGCGGGGTTCTTCATATGGATATGGACTAATGGAAGGTTTGGAAAAACACTGTGGGGAAAAAGTAGATATTGGGAATTTATACCGTACTTTAAGGAGAATGGAGGCAGATGGCTGGGTAAAATCAGAGTGGGGCAAGAATAAGGTTGGACCAGATAGACGGATATACACCATTACCAAAAACGGTCGGGAGTTTCTGGAAGTAGCTGCTCTCTCACTTATACGGACAGACAAACTTATACATAGATTTTTAGAAGGTTTTCAGAAGAGTAAATCAGCATGAAATTATCAATAATTCTTTCTACCAAAAACGCGGAAACAAACTGGAATGCATTAAGGCTTGCTAACTTAGCATTTAAAAAAGGTGATGAGGTAAGCGTCTTTCTTCTAGGTGAAGCTGTAGAGTATGACAAGGTAAACCAGAAACCATTTAATATTAAAGAACAGGTTAACATGCTTTTGCAAACAGGGAGAGCTAAACTAGTTGCCTGTGGCACTTGCATGGATATACGCCACAAGGAAAGCAGTAAAACTTGTCCAATGGGAGGAATTGAGGATTTATATTCTCTTATTGCTACCAGTGATAAAGTTATTACATTCTGAGAAATTAGCACCCCAATTCGCCCACTTTACAAGGGGAGAATGTGTCTTTGATTTTAGGCTTGCCTGCTTCTTTTCCAGAGATAATGTAATCCTTTACCTCTGTTGGCTCTTCTCCGTCATGATTCCACATACTCCAAAAGTAGCGCCATTCATTCCAACCGATGTTTAAGCTTTTTACATAGATGCCGTTTTCCGAAAGGAGTTTACCAATCTTCCTTCCCGTCATGCAGGGCATACTGTAACAGTAGACAATCACCTCTTTATCTTTTCCCAAATCACGAAACTGTCTAATAATGCGCTCTTTTTCTTTTTGCTCGGTGTCCAAAGAGATAGAAGTATTGGGATCTTTATAAGCAGGAATATTTATCGCGCCAATAATATGTTCCTTTTCATATTCTTGTGGACTTCTCAAATCAACCAAAACAAAATCAGTTTTCCCTTTATCCATATTTTTTCTGACAGTATGCGGACTGACATGGACGGCATTTTCGGTCAGATAAAAATTTTTAATCAGTTCCTGCTCGCTGGCTCTCTGATTTTTAATAAGAATAAAAGTGACACCGCTTCCAACCAATGCCCCAGTAATTGCCGCAATTAGAATAACTTTAAATTTACTTATCTTTTTCATGTCTTCTCTGCCTCTTTTTCAATAATTTGCTTAAACTGCTCATAACTTTCTATATTACTTAGTTTCTTTCCGTTTAGATAAAAAGTAGGCGTAGCGTCTACTCCCAATGCTTGTCCGCTTTTCAAATCATTTTCGACTTTATCTTTAACTTCTTGCAAGTCCAAATCTTTCTCAAACTTCATCATATCAAGAGTCAGACTTTTAGCATAATCGGTAAATATTTTTCGGGCATCATCGGTGTCTGACCAAATCTTTTGATTTTCAAAAAGCAGGGCATGCATCTCCCAAAACTTGCCCTGAAGACCAGCTGCTTCTGCAGCTGCAGCGGCAAGACGTGCATTTTTATGCTGCGTCAGCGGATAATGGCGATAGACAAAAAGCATCTTCTTCCCAATTTCTCTCTCCAAACTATTGACCATACTATAGTAAAAAGCACAAGCCGGACATTGAAAATCACTGTATTCAACCAAAACTGCTTTTGCGTCTTTGTC
>JACREK010000085.1 GCA_016218275.1 Candidatus Gottesmanbacteria bacterium
AAATCCCAAACAATATCTAAATGACAGTCAACCTGTCATCCCGACCAAAGTGGAGGGATCTCTAAAAATATTTAGAGAGATTCCTCGACAAGCTCGGAATGACACAAAGTGGGCTTAATTAAAAAATAGTGTTGGTAATTCCGACAGTTTAGTTTTTCCTCTGGGATAGTATTTTCCTTCTCCTTGTAGGAGAAGGTGCAGGATGAGGTCTTCTAGCTTGGATGACCTCACCTTTATCCTCTCCTATATAAGGAGAGGAGAATGGACTTTGTATTTTCATGATTGTGTTTTGCTTTTTTCCCCACCTTAGTAATTTAGTACTACAGGATGAGCAGATATACCTGCTTTTTGTTAATTTATTCATATGAGGAGAATTTAACAGAGAGATTAGAAGATTACAAGGAGATAAAACACCGTTTTTACCAACACAAATCTTTAATTAAGCCACAAAGTGTCAATTTATTTAGGATTTAGGATTTCGTGCTTCGAATTTATCTACTTCTCTCTACCACATCCCGATAGAGGAGGAAATGGTAGGTGACGGTGAAGGGGAGGACAAGAGTTTGGGAGGCAAATTGGAAAGCAGGAATTCTGGAAAACATAAGGTTCACTATAAGTGAAGCCACTCCAATGACCAGATATCTGCCCAAAATTCCCCAAAAATGGCTTTTGACGAGGTGTATGCTTCTTCCCAAAACATCAAAACCGGTCTTTTTTTCCGTGACAAGAACAAAATTAGAAAACTGCAGAAATATCACAAGGATAATTCCCGGAATTACAAGCAGGAAAAAGCCGACTGTTTCCACAAAGAAGACCAGTAAGCTGACAAAAGTCAGCGGCAACAGCAGATTTTTTCCTTCAGTCAGAATTTTACCCAGAGTCGGCCGTTTGCCTTTCAGATACTCATTAAGGCAGATGATGATAGAGGCACTTCCCAAAAATCCCACTTCAAAAACGACCAGCAGTGATACCAGGATAATAAGAAGTCCAGATATGGCAATACTTAACACTTGAGCAGGGTTGAGGGTAACGGCGCCCACCGCCAGGCTGCCAAGACCGGTGGTGATAAGAAGCAGGGGTAAAACTATGGCCAGCCAGATTCTCCAGATAGCCACTGTGATAAGAGAAAGAATAAGTAAGGTTACCCAGCTTTTTTGATAGAGTTTCCAGGAGTTGCGGAAAAGATCTGCGACGGAAATAAGACTGGTAGAATCTTTCTTGGGCATTAAACTAATAGTACGGGAGAAAGAGTAAGATGTCAAGGAAAATAATCCACATTCCTCGTCATTATTTCCTTAGAGAGTTAAAAAGAAGGCCTGCTCCTAGAAGAAAAACACTCCATGCAACGATAAACAACAAAATATTCATTCTCTTGTAACGTTACCATATCATGGTGGTAAAAGCCTGTCAATTCGTCCACAGGCATATATACATATTATATGCTAAAATGATTTTGTATGGCAGGACCGGATCAATTGGATGCAAATTTACCGGAGATAAGAGTTTTAAAACCAGGCGGTGAGGGAGACGATATTCAAGTAGTAGTTAGCGATCCGCAATCTGTAGAAGAACCGATTGAAATTACTATTCCACCGGAAACCGATACCACCTAAGTTTCAATTATTTTCCTTTCTTTCCTTCCTCCCTCGACTGTCTCCAATGAGTCGTCCCTATGCCCCAAAACGAGGTGCCACATGGTATTACCGGGTATTAATATACCTAAATAATTCATCATAATCAAGCACGTGCGTGAATATGATGAATGTGAGGAGAAAGAGATTATTGTACGGCTCCGAAACGAGGTGCAACCTGGTATTTAACTTGGTATTTTTGTTTTTGCTATTTATGTATAATTTTGTTATAGTTACCTTGTATGTCAGAGAGAAAGATAGTTGATTATTGGATAAAAAGCGCAGAAGAAGACCTGCTTACCGCTGAAAGCCTCCTCAAGGAAAAAAGATATCTTCATTGTCTTTTCTTTTGTCACCTTTTTCTGGAAAAAATCTTAAAAGCAGTTTTCATAGCAAGAAAACACACTGCTCCTCCATGGATTCATGATTTGCTAAAGCTTGCCGGTGAATCTGATATAAAATTAGAAGAAAACAGCAAAAAAGACTTAAGAGAAATCAGTAGATTCAATATCACCGCCAGGTACGATGACTATAAATTTTCCATGTATAAAAAAGCCTCTCACGAATTTACTCAAAAATATTTCAGTAAAACAAAGGAGATTTATCTATGCTTCAGAAAATTGATATAGACAAAAAAGTAAAAAATAAAGTTTTAAATTTTGCCAAACTGTTAGAAAAGTCAGGAATAAAGGCAGATAAAATCATTCTTTATGGATCTCACGTGAAAGGAAAAGCTGCAGATTATAGTGATATTGATTTGTGCGTGGTATCTTCACTCTTTGCCAGAAATAGCGATTATTATTTTAAAAAAATTTGGCATTTAGCTGCTGAGATCGATACATCTCTTGAACCTATTCCTTTTACACAGCAGGAGCTAGTCGACAAATACAGTACTCTTTCTTATGAAATAAGAAAATACGGTGTCCGTATAATCTAAATTTTCCCCTCCGTCTTATAGTGCCCCAAAACGAGGTGCAACTGGTATTACTGGGTATTAAATCTGTCTTGAGGATAAATTGTTCAACTGAAGGCTGATATTTAACTCCTGTGGATCAAAATGTTTGATATTTTCGGAAGCGTCTAAGATTTCTATCCCCAATACTTTTCCTTCGTGGGTCAAATCCACTAAAATAGAGTCGGTAATCTTTTTAGTTTTCTCATACTTACCTTCGCTTAAGTCGATATATAAGGCATCTATTTTAGAATCGTATTTAACTTTCATTTTTTTCTCCTAAGTAATATTGGGTAATAACTGTAATTTTATTTCCTCCATTAGTAGTAACAACCTCAAGAATTTTGTCGCCAAACTTTTTTCTTCTTAATTTTCTACCTCTGAAACTGTTTAAAATCTCCTCTGGTTCTTTAACTGTCTTAATGATCCAATTTTTAGGAATCTTCCTTTTAAGGTTTCTCTCTTTGGCATGATCGGAAAATTCTATCATTTAGTTAAACTTAATTTGTATTGTACTTAATAAGATTTATACAGTCAATGAGAGGTTTTCGCCTCCACAACCGCTTCCTTATACCCCAAAACGAGGTGCCACCTGGTATCCCAAGTATAAATATCCCGAAGTGTCAATAGGCTTCCATTTCGGGAGTGGAATTCACATGGAGGGTTAAGTGCCATTTTTATACAGAAGCAAATTTTTTCTTTAATTCATGGGGTAGGATGGAGTGGGTCTCTTCCAGGAATCTTTTAGCATTAAGAACTTCGATCCTGACCAGTTTGTTATCTTTGGAAAAGTGCACAATAAAATCTCCCTCTTTTTCTGCATAATCATAGGGTTTGCGGGATAAACGGATTACCAAAATATCATCATCTTGATAGTATTTTAAGCTCATATCTGCCTTTCTTTGCAGGAAAGAAAGTAATTATCAATATTCTTTCCTGAATATATCTATATATCACGCAGAGAGAATGGTCATTATCTAATTCTCCTATTGCCATAAGTACTGGTTTGTCACTTTCGTCTATAACTTCTGGGTTCTGTACTATTTCTTGAATTTTTCTCTTATCAATTCCTAATTTTTTCGGTTCTCTCTCTGTAAGCTTTTCTTCTGCATGAGATGTGTAAATAAATTTCATCTTATTTTAACATAAGTGTAAATCTTTTGGTAGGAAAACTTCAAGGATAACTTCGAGATGAGGTCACTAAGGGCGGAAACTTTCCTAGCGATCTATTCAAGGACCGTTCCTATTTACTACAGGTGGCGTATCTATTCCACCTGAAAGGTGGGAGAGTGTCAGTC
>JACREK010000086.1 GCA_016218275.1 Candidatus Gottesmanbacteria bacterium
ATTTGTGCGCCCTGTTTCCAGTTTTCGATTCTTTGTTCAATGGAAAAAACTCTTTCCAGCTTAACTCCTTCGCCACTTGGCCTGGGTAATAAAATGGCTGAAAGAATAAGAATTATCAACGCTCCCGCGATAAGGATATATTTCTTTTTAAATAATGAATAAGTTATTAGAGCTCCCATAAGTGCCATGTAACTGCTGCGAGAGTAGGTAAACATGAGAGAGATAAAGATGAATATTGCAAGAATCCACCTTCCAGGAGTCCATCCGGCCACCTGGAAGGTGTTACGAAGTGACTCCTTCCAGGTGAACAGCATAATTAGAGTAAATACCATCATCAGTCCAAAATAATTTGGGTCAAAGAAACTGCTAAATATCCTCTTATAATGCGGATCCCAGCCCAGATAGTAGAGATTTCGCAGATCCGGATAGAGAAAGTATCCCAGCCAACCTATCACAGCTAAAATCACTCCCGCAAAGGTCAAAAGCCGTAAAAACACCTCGGGGGTGTCCGAATGGACTCCCCCGATGGTGGAGGAATCGGTAAGATATCGAACAGTCAAATAAACAAAAAAATAAGAAAATAACCGGATTATATAAAGGCTTGATATCAGTTTTTCATTTATGTTTAAATTGATTGGCGAAAATATCAAAGAAATCATGGCTACTGCTACAAAAATGCAAAAATAACTTGCTATTTTATCACTCCGAATCAATTTGATTGTGCCTTTTAATCTGATTATCCAAATTAGACTAATTAGTCCAACAACAATATCAGTAAAATAAATATTTACTTGTAGTATGCCAAGCGGTAAAGCAGCAACAGGCCCAAGTATTATGGAAAAAAGAGTCAGATAAAAAAGATATTTTAAAAATTTGTTAAACACCTTTATTTTAGTAAACGGGTGACGCGAGCCCTTCAG
The DNA here is from genome assembly GCA_016218275.1 of Candidatus Gottesmanbacteria bacterium. Taxonomy (GTDB): domain Bacteria; phylum Patescibacteriota; class Microgenomatia; order 2-02-FULL-39-11; family 2-02-FULL-39-11; genus JACREK01. Next base: position 921 of record JACREK010000086.1, read on the forward strand.
CCGCAAGGCGGCTTCAGGGTAAACGAGTTCTCAAATGCGCTTGCCCCGAGCTTATCGAGGGGGCAGGACCCGTAAATTATAATTAGTGTGACAATAGCCACAATTTTCCCCGTGCTAAAAATGAGTGAAAGCTCATCATTATAGCCATAATAAGTCCTGGAATTCCATCCAAAAATCCCAAACGCAGGATATAATTTTGTAAGAATTTTCCCATCGGAAATATAAGGATTTCCAAAAAATGGATTTTTCTTCCTTCTCGATACCATTTTTGAGCCAGTATATCTGTATAATAATTTATTTTGGGGAGAAAGGAAGAAATAGCCGGATGAGGGAAGTGGAGGATAGGATTTTTAAGTTTGCCTATTTTCCCATTTATCCTCCATTCCTCGTGTATTTCTCCTGCCCAACTACCAGCATCTTTTCTTGCCAGTCTTACGAATTTTATATTTCCCGTTTCCCCATATTTTAACCATTTGCCTAAGAAATAATCTTTTCGCTTAATATAATATCCCTTAGTGTCATGCTGAACTTGTTTCAGCATCTCATTAGATCCTGAAATGAATTCAGGATGACAGATGGAAAGAATTTCATTTTTTAATTCATTACTTATTTCCTCATCCACATCTATGAACAATACCCAATCGCTTGTTGCTTTTTCCAGCCCAAAATCTCTCTGCGCCGCAAAATCTCCTCTTAATCCTCTTTGATAAATTTTAATTTTCGAATTCTTATTTTTACTATTAGCAATTAACAATTGACAATTATCAATTGTTTTATCTTCCGAAAAATCGTCAACAACAATTATCTCATCGCACCAAGAGAGCGACTGAAGACATTTTTGAATAGTCTTTTCTTCATTTTTAGTAAGGATAATTGCAGAAATTGTTTGTTTCATACATTTGATATGTCATCCCGAGCTTGTCGAGGGATCTCTCGTGAATGCGAGCACTTATTGTAATGTAAACTCAAACAAGTTGAGAGATTCCTCGTTTCACTCGGAATGACTCAGGATCCGATTTAATACAATCTTTACTGTTAATAATAGCAGATAAATATATCCGATTGGTCTTTTCCAACCCAAGTGTTTGCTGATAAAAATAAAATTACACAAAAGATTATAAAAAATAGCTTTGTTTGTCCATCTGCCTACTGAGCCTCCCAGTTTATGATAAATGTTGACATTTGGATTTACTGTTACTTTAAATCCTGCTTTTTTGGCTCTGATACAAAAATCCGCATCTTCAAAATAAAAAAAATATTTTTCATCAAAAAGTCCGATTTTTTCAAAGACTTTGCGTTTCACCAGCATACAGCAACCGCTGACGTAGTCGATAGATTTTTCACCTGGAAGGAGTCCATGCGGCCACCTTCCAGGTGTTGCGAAGTGACTCCTGGAAGGTGAAGGTTGATTGGTTGATTCTATGTGCGTAGTCCTCCCTGTCCACCAATTTACTTTCCCCCCAAAATCGTATACCCATTTTTCATTCCATTGGAATTTTATTACCGGAGCGGTGATATCACCGGGAGCTTTTAATAATTCAGTTAAAAGATGAGGAGGCAGAATGGTATCGTTATTCAGGATTAAAACACAGTCAGTTTGTTTGTTTTTAAGTGCTTCCCGTATCCCTACATTCACTCCAGCCGCAAAACCGAGGTTTCTAGGATTCTTAATGGTAATCACCTCGGACGGTGGCCCCGCCAAAGGCGGGGACTCCTCCGAGGTGGAATTATTATTAACAAGAATAACTTTTATCTGCAAGTTATCCTTCTTTAATTTAGCAATCGATTCTAAACAAGAAATCGTATCTTCAATATTCTTATAATGCAGAACTATGATGTAAATAGTCATTTTGCTATTTCTCTAAGATGCTTTTCCAACTCTTTAACAGACTTTTCCCAGCTCCAATTCTTCTGGATATAATCATGAGAGATTCCTCTCCCGACGTGACGTCGGGATCGGAATGACAACCTAAGAAGAATTTTCTGGATAGCCTGGGCAAATTTCTTTTCATTTCTTTCCACCAATAAACCCAATTTATCGGAATTGACGATTTCCGGGATTCCTCCTTCATTTACAGCAACGATTGGCAATCCAGAGGATAATGCCTCCAGAAGTACCATGCCGAAAGGCTCATTTAAAGGCGCATAAAGAAAAACTTTTGCCTTACTGTACCAAGATACCAGTTCTTCATCTGTTACGTTGTGTTTTATATCCATATTAACACCGGTTGATTTTGCCAGTTGCCGCAGATAATTATCCTCGGTTCCTCCGTGTCCGATAATAAGGAGTCCTGGCCTTTCTTTTTGGGGAATTTGCGCGATACTTTTGATGATGAAATCATGTCCTTTATGAAGAGACAGTTCTCCTACAGTCAAAGCAAGATTTATTGTTCGAGCTTGTCGAGAACTATCAGAAATAGACTTCTCGACTCCCCCGATTGAGTCGGGGTCGCTCGAAGAATAAGAAGCCCTTATAGGCTTAAAGATATTACTATCAACACCTAAATAATTAATTTGAGAAGACACTCCATAAATTTTATTAATTCTTTTTTGGGAATATTGCGAATTGGTCAGTATTCTGGTAGCACATCTGGTATTGGTTTTGTCAATTGATTTAATCGGCAGGCGGAAAGGATACGTTGCAATATAAGTAAGTCTATTGGAGATATGAGGAATACTTTCATAAAATTCTCTTTTAGGTTCGGGACAATAGTAAAGAGAAGGAGTTTTTAAATATCTCAATATATACGGCGCCTGAGTAAAATAACAGGGATTGACATATGCGGCATCGTAATCTCTATCGTTTATTTTTTCCGCCAGAAGTTTATAGGCAATAGGGAGATCATAATAGATAGAGAAAACACTTTTGGGAAAATGGGGAGGCGGATTATAAGTGACTCTGACATGTTTTTTTATAAACGGTTTCAGCGGCAAAAATGATTCATTGGTTGAGGAAAGAGTAAAAAGATCAAGCTCATGTCTTTTTGCAAGCCTCTTTGCTTGTTCAAAAAGAGCTCTTTTTTGACCTCCTGGCGGGAGATTATGAATTATAGCTATTTTCATAGTAAAGCCTCAAAAACACCTCGGGGGTGGCCGGATGGACTCCCCCGAGGTGAAGGAGTACAGATAGCGATGAATTGATACCCAAGTAATGTATCAAATATCTTGGTAATTTTATATTGCCAATATTTGGGGATGCGGTTGAGATATTTGCCGATTTTGCTGATCTGGGAAAAGCCGCTGGCTGTAACAAATTCTTCGATTTTTAATCCGCACTCCTTTATCAACTGAAGAAAAGTTTTTTTGGTATAAAAGCGGATATGATTTTCATCCATAATGCCCATTTTTTGATACTCGAATCTGCCAAAAAATAATGCCAGCCTGATCGAGATAAATGCAATATTGGGGGTGGAAATAATCATTTTGCCGCCCTTTTTCAAAAGAGGTTTCAGAAGAGAAATGACTTTTTCCGGATTTTTTATGTGCTCAATAACATCCAGAAGAAGTATGTAATCAAACTTTTTCTTTAACGGCAAAGACAAAAAAGACACCTCCGAGGTGGCAGGCTGAACTTGTGAAGCCATGCCTGTCCCGAACGAAGTTGAGGGAACTCCTCGGATGGTGGAAGCGATAGAGATTTTTTCCAAATCTGCCACAAAAACTTCACGGCAATATTTTTTAGCCATTTCAGCAGATTCCCTATCCGCTTCAATTCCCCAGA
>JACREK010000012.1 GCA_016218275.1 Candidatus Gottesmanbacteria bacterium
ACTACACCAATATAATAATATGGTTTCTCATTAAGCCTTGGCAACCAATAATCTAAAAAGTCACTTATTTCTTTCGTGTTAAATCCAATTTTCTGCATGATACTTGATACTTGATACTTGATACTTTCTTTTTCCACCACCCATCCTTCCTGCGGTTTATAACCTTCTTTCAGATCGGCTTCATAAAATAAGTAAGGATATACTCTGATTCCTCCACCATCCGAGGAGCCCCTACCTGCCTCGCCGGCAGGCGGGCGGGTCACCTCGGAGGTGTCTTTGTCGCTTTCTAATCGTATAAGTGTTCCATCGGGATACGCTTTCACATTCCATCCATTTTTTGGATCATATTCCGGAATGCTTCCTGTAAGTTTTCCTTGCGGGTTTACTTTAACATTCACCTCAGTCTCTTTTTCCGGATACAAATAGACAGCGGGTTTACAGACAGGCGTAAAAACAGTCCAACTGTCAACTACTTTAAAACGCAAAACGCCAAGCTGCAAAGTAGGATTTTGAATTACAGTAGAGAGAGGCGCATCAACACTGGTGCTATAAACATACGAGGTGCTATCTTTTCTATCCTTCAAATAGAAAGAGCCTAGGTGATAAAAAACGTCGTAGGAATAGTAAGTATTTTTAATCATTTTATTATAAATACCAATCTCTCTCGCTGCAGCTGGCACTTCCTGAGTATCAACTTTGATAAGAAAATTTTTATAGGGAGGAAAAGACTCATTGGCGGAAAAAAGGGTCTGTTGATAATTATCAAGATATGCGGAAGTGTCGATATCTTTAATAGGTACAACTTGGGGCGGGACTATATCTGCCGCTCCATCAACCACCGGTACCAACCCGCCGCTTTCTTTACAGTTTGCCACATAATCGGGAAGATTATTGAGGATAGAGTCTTTGGCATAAACATCAAAAATATAATTTCCATCTTCTTTTTTGGAAAATAGTTCGACAAAATTCCGCAGATCTTCCGACCTGAAATTACTGTCTTCCCAATATATCTTTTTCCCATCGTTTTTCTCTCCCACCCATCTTATGGCACTTTTCAGATCACAACCGCCATTAAGTGGCCCTCCTTCATCTTCCACTTTAAAGGGAACAAGGCTGATATCACGTCTGATAAGGGTATAATCCGAAACCAGATTGTCGCAGGATGGCTGAGCCGGAAATTGGCTATGCACTTTATCTAAATCATTTTTACTAATTGTCAATTTCACCTTTGGTTCAATCTGATAACAGGCTGACTGCCAAAAGTTTTTTACCGGCACGGTAGAAGAAGTTGTATTTTGCGGCATAGTAATGCCGCCGGCCATGGTTAAAAGCGGAGCAAGTATGGCAAGAATTAGATTAAACATGTTTATAAATCAACTAATTATCCAATCAACAAATTCTCAAATCAACTAATAATTTTGGTTATTGGATAATTGGTATTTATTGGATTATTAGTTGATTGGTTTATTTTTATCTTTCTCTTCTTTTGGTACTTCCATTTTTTGCGCTTCAGCTACTTCTGCCTTTTTCTTTTCTTCCTCCCTCTTGGGAGTAACCGTAACTAATGTTTCTTCCTCCTCTTTAATTTCTTTCTTGGCTTCTTCTTTGGCTTTTTCCTGTATCTCAAGTTCGGTCTCAATCTGTTTGGCAGCTTCAAGTTTGGCTTTAAGATAAGTCAGCGTTTCTATATCCGAAAATCCGCCAAGAAGCAAAAACGGTAACATTTCCGCTATCTTCTCCAAACCCTGCTGTTTCAACTTGGTATCACTACTTGATAGAAGATTCGATATATTGGTCAATTTCTTAGTTTCATCAGCTATCCACTGCTCTCTGTTTTTGATACTTTCGGTGGTAGGTATTGGCGCTTCACGGTAATGTTTAAGCCACATCTTTTTCACTTCTTCATAATCCTCTACGGGCACGGAAGTTGTAACTGTCTTGGTACCAACAGGTAAGGAAACTGTATGACGGGTTGGAGCGGAAACAGATGGAGCATAAACGCCTGCCGTTTTGGAAGAAGCAGCGACCATCGGCCTGCCTCCACCGATGGGAATATTGACAATAATTGTTTCTTTACTGCTCGATCCGGCGGTAAGAATGGATTTTGCCAAAATATCACCTTTGGCCGCCCGTTTCTGTAATTCTGTATTAAGAGCTGCATACTGTTGTCTCTCAGCGGGTAGCGTAACATTTTGAGGCGAGGCAATCTTGCGCAACTGACTTTGGATATCAGCTCTTCGCATTTGATCCATCTCAAATCTACTAACATCAGAAAGTGTGGAAACCTTTGCATCCATTTTACTGGCAATATCAGAAGTTGTTTCTTTGGTGATTTCACGAATATTTTCAATGGTAGTCCTTTTAACTACCTCCTCTTTTATTTTTTGCCGGAATGGCAATTCCAAAGCAATACCGGAAACCGAAACAGGTGTACCGGCCGGAGTCAACGGCGGTGGCGGCGGATACTGACGGATCCTGTCAAAAATGGCATTAAGGGTAGCTCCAGCTTGGGCAATTCCCGCACAACAATAATCACGGAAAATCCGAAGTAACAACCAGGGAAGGATAATGGCAGTCCAAAGCATAACAAGGGCTATCACATATTCGGCATAAGTATCTATATAATTGGCGCTGTTGCCGGGTGTCAGCGTCTGTGCCGGACCGCCATAAAGAATATTGATGGCGGTTTTATATACCTGTCCTGCCGGTTGATTGACACGGGAAAAATCAAATGTAAATGGTATCCCGAATATC
>JACREK010000008.1 GCA_016218275.1 Candidatus Gottesmanbacteria bacterium
ATGTTTTCTTTCAGAAAGCGTGAATTAACCTTTGTGAAAATCCTGCAACCGACTGATTAACGAATATCTCTCTCACCTTTATGAAATTGGTTTAGGAAAATTCTAAGGAGAGATTGACTGCCTGAGGAGAGTGGGTGAGGGAACCCAGAGAAAGGATATCAACTCCTGTTTTAGACCATTCCAGTATATTATTCTTGTCTATTCCGCCTGAGGCTTCGAAGATTATTCCAGATAAGTCATATAAGTCATTTAAGTCTCTTAGGAGAGTTTTGGCTTGGGAAGGGGTAAAGTTGTCCAGGAGAAGAGCGAGGTGGTTGTGAGTTATGAGTTGTGAGTTATGAGTTGTGAGTTGTTGGAAGGTTTTTAAAACTTGGTTTGCTTGTTTTTCGGTTTCTACTTCGATTTCGATGAGTCCTCTTGCTTCCTTCACCATCGGGGGAGTCAGAGCTTCGATAAGCTCAGCTTGCCACCCCCGAGGTGTTTTTGTCGCATTACTGATAATTTTTAGATGATTATCTTTAATCAGAATTCCGTCAGAAAGATTAAGCCTGTGGGTGAGTCCGCCGCCAACGGCGACTGCCTTTTTATCCAAGCTCATCCAGGGGGTTTTTCTGGTTGCAGCAAGATAGACCTCTCCCTTTCCCTCTCCTACTAGGAGAGGGGATGGGGGTGAGGTTTTACTTTTAATAAGAGTAATTAGACGATTGGTTTCTGTAGCGATGCCGGACATCCGCTGCAAGATATTCAGAATGGTTCTTTCGTAAGCAAGTATCTCGTGTGATTTGCCTTCCAATTGAGCAATCACTTCCTGATTTTTTATCTTTGACCCGTCTTTTATGAATGGTTTAAAAGTAAGTCTGGTATATTTCTTCATTAAGTATGAGATCTCTTCAAGTCCAGCAGCTATTCCATTCTCTTTGGCAATAATAACTGCGGTAGAAATATCATTGGGAAAAAGTTTGGAGGTTATGTCGTTTGTGATATGATCGTTTTCGATAAGCCAAGTGAATAAGGAAGAAACGGTTTTTTGGTAGTCCTTGTTCTTAACCGTAAGCTGATCTTTTTTTTGGAAATATTTGAGAATGATATCAGTCTTATTCATAATTAATCTCTCTTAAGGATACTGGCGTCAGCCAGTAATTCCTCGCAGCTTGCTGCGAATAGTTGTCATTCCGACCAAGCAAAGCGCGTGGAGGAATCTCTCGCGTATGCGAGATTACCTCAGATAAACTGAGAGATCCCTCGACTACGCTCGGGATGACAAATAGATACCTCGCAGCTTGCTGCGAGGAGTATCATTTCGATAACTTCAGCATTCTCTCAATGGGAATTCTGGCACGGTCGGCAATTTCTTTTGGTACTTTTACCTCAAACTCAAGATTTTTCAGGGAATTTAAAAGTTTAGGAAGAGTAATCATCTTCATGAACCGGCAGACCATATCATCCCTTAGCGCAATAAATGATTTTTGGGGATTTTCTTTTTTCAGCCGGTATAGAATGCCGGTTTCTGTAGCGACTACAAATTCTTTACTGGGAGATTTTCTTGCATGCTTAATCATGCCTCCTGTTGAAAGGATACGGGTTTTGTTGGCGGGGATGTCTCCGCTTGCCAAATAATGCATGCATGAAGAGACGCAGCCGCATTCAGGGTGGATTAAAAATTCTGCAGCGGGATGTTGGTCCATTTTGTCAGTTATGTCAGAGGGTCTGACTCTGGCATGGACATGACATTCACCGGGATAGATAATCATATTTTTCCTGCCTGTCGTTTTGGCAACATAATCGCCAAGAAACATATCCGGCACAAAAAGAATCTGGCGGTTTCCCGGAATTGAATTGACTATTTTTACGGCATTGGTTGAAGTGCAGCAATAGTCGCTTTCGGCTTTGACTTCTGCGCTGGTATTTACGTATGAGACAACGACAGCGTCAGGGTAGCGCTTTTTCCACTTACGAAGTTCTGTTGCATCTATACTTGCTGCCAGGGAACAGCCGGCATCAAGGTCGGGGATAAGAACAGTTTTTTTGGGAGAGAGGATGCTAGCGGATTCTGCCATAAAGTGGACTCCGCAAAAGACAATTATTCTAGCATCTGTTGCGGCTGCCCTTTGCGACAGTTCAAGAGAATCTCCGACGAAATCAGCTAGATCCTGTATCGCTGGAATTTGATAGTTGTGAGCAATAATTAAAGCTCCTCTTTTTTCCTTCCAATAAAGAATTTCTTTTGTCAATCGTTGTCTTTCTTTTTCCTGTTCACTATTTATTTTTTTCATTTGATTTTAGCTCGCATATAAATTTTTCTAGCTTATGCATTCCCAGAGGGTCCTGCCGCCTCGCCACCCTCTTGTCGCGCCGGGTTAAACGGTCGCGCCAAGAGGGCACCTGGCTCGCGTCACCCAGTCTATTTCTGATAAACAAACCTTAATTTATTATTGTGAATAAAATATCCCGTTTATGCGCTTCGAAAATTTCATATTGCTTCGCGAAGATACCCTTTTTGACATTTGAGCTTTGACTTTTGAACTTTTATATTATACCTTAGTTAGTGTAAAATATACACTATGAAAACCGATTTCATCGTCATTGGTTCCGGACTGGCAGGACTTACCAGTGCGCTTGTTTTGCAGGACTTCGGCAAAGTCCTGATTGTTACCAAGAGTAAATTAGATGACTGCGCTACCAATTTGGCTCAAGGGGGAATTGCGGCGGTTGTTACCGAAGAAGACAGTTTTCAGTCGCATATAAAAGACACTTTGGTTGCCGGTTGTTTTCATAACAATAAAAAAGCAGTGGAGTATATGGTTAAAAAGGCACCGCAAGCGATCAATTGGCTAGTGAGACAGGGAGTGCGCTTCGAGAAGAAAGACGGAAAATTTTCACCCACTAGAGAGGCAGCTCATTCGCGCAGAAGAGTTCTTCACGCTACAGATTTCACCGGACGGGAAATTGAGAGAGCTTTAACATTAAAAGTAAAAAAGAATAAAAATATAAAGATATGGGAATATGTTTTCGTCCATAAGTTATTAGTCGATAATAAAGAATGTTTGGGAGTACAAATTGTTAAATCGGATTTCTGCACCCAAGGTCATCCTGAACTCGTTTCAGGATCTACTAAGATGCCGAAACAAGTTCGGCATGACAAGAGGGACGAAGAAGTGATAAATATTTTCGGTCAAGCAGTAGTTTTAGCAACCGGTGGTTTTGGACAACTATATCAATGGACTACTAATCCGATCGTGGCGACCGGTGATGGATTGGCGCTTGCCTATCGGGCGGGAGCAAGAGTTAAAGATTTGGAATTCATCCAGTTCCATCCAACTGCGTTAAAAGATGGAAAATCGCCC
>JACREK010000094.1 GCA_016218275.1 Candidatus Gottesmanbacteria bacterium
AAAGTTGGAATTACAACGGAAATTGCGGATTGGTAGTGGGTGCCACCTACCCTGCCGAACTGGAAATTGTGCGACGTATAGCAGGTGAGATGCCAATATTGATACCTGGAATTGGTGCACAAGGGGCAGATGTGGAAAAAACAGTAAAGGCAGGTGTAGATGAAGACGGTTTGAATGCCATTATTAACTCATCTCGCAGTATCATTTTTGCTTCCAGCAGTAAGGATTTTGCCCAAAAAGCAAGAATTGAGGCAAAAAGATTAATGGAAGATATTAATAAGTATAGACTATGACAAATAATTTTTGTCATTGCGAGGATCCGCCAGCTGGCGGAGACGCGGCAATCTCTCAACACATTCGACAAGCTCAGTGCAGGCTTGTTTGAGCACTAAAAGTGTAAACTCGCATACGCGAGAGATTCCTCGTTTCACTCGGAATGACAACTAGAAAATATGACAGGAGACGAAGTTCTAGCAATATTTAAAAAAACTGGCGGTTATATCACCGGCAGTCATATTGTTTACACCTCAGGTAAACATGGTGAAGTCTATCTTAATAAAGATGCCATTTATCCCCATACGAAAGAGATTTCTGCTATATGCTTGGAAATTGCCAAAAAATTCAAAGATAAAGGTATAGAAGTTGTTTCTGCACCGGCACTGGGAGGTATTATTTTATCTCAATGGACGGCTTATCACTTATCACTTCTTACCAATCGTGAAGTTTTGGGAGTTTACACTGAGAAAACATCGGATAAAAATCAGATATTCACTCGCGGTTATGACAAACTAGTACAGGGTAAAAGAGTTTTGGTGGTTGAGGATGTTACCACCACTGGTGGATCAGTTAAAAAAGTTATTGAGAGTGTAAGGAAGGCGAAAGGTCAAGTAGTGGCCGTTTGTGTCCTGGTCAATCGTGATTCAGATAATATTAACTCAAAAACAATTGGAGCTCTATTTTATCCATTGGCAGAAGTGAAAATGCAAGCTTGGGAAGAGAAGGATTGTCCGCTTTGCCAAAAGAATGTGCCCATTAATACTACCGTTGGCAAAGGTCGGGAATATTTAGAGAAGAAGAAATTAGAAGATTAAGATATACTCATCCCGGGAGAGCCCGTTCCGGTCACTCCTGGTGTGTCTCGCAAACTCAACCTGTCACCATCCGAGGTGCTTTAGCCTTTTTCCTGTTGACATTTTCCTTGTTGACAGAAGGCGCGGCTTTTTGCTATCTTAAAACATGCCGACCAAATTTATATTCGTTTCAGGTGGAGTCATTTCCGGCCTTGGAAAAGGAATTGTTGTTTCTTCGCTATCCTTACTTCTGAAATCCGCAGGTTTTAAAGTTGCTCCCATTAAAGCTGATCCATATCTGAATATTGATGCCGGTACGATGAATCCGACTATCCATGGAGAGACTTTTGTAACCGAGGACGGTTTGGAAACAGACCAGGATTTGGGTCATTATGAAAGATTTATCGATGAAAATCTGACTAAGCTTAATTATATGACCTCCGGCCAGATTTATCTTTCGGTAATCGAGCGGGAAAGAAGATTGGAGTATGAAGGCGCATGTGTAGAAATAATTCCCCATATTCCGCAGGAAATAATCAGAAGATTAAAGTTACTGGCCGCAAAAGCACACGCAGATTTTGTCATTTTGGAAATCGGCGGCACTGTTGGTGAATATCAAAATTCCATGTTTTTGGAAGCTGCAAGAGAATTGGCATTGAAAATTCCCCGTGACGTATTAAACATACATGTAGCTTATTTACCGCTGCCACCCTCCCTAGGAGAGCTGAAGTCAAAACCGGTGCAGACATCAGTACAGCTGATGAATATGGCGGGAGTAAAGCCTGATATTATAGTCGGACGCGCGGTAAAAGAAGTAGACAAAACAAGAAAAGAAAAAATTGCCACTTTTTGTTCCATTGCTCTTGAAGATATTTTTTCCAATCCTGACATGCCGACAATTTATCAGGTTCCAGAACACCTGGAGAGTCAGGGATTTACCGACAGAGTTTTGGATAAATTAAGCTTAAAAAGAAGAGCCTCAGATCTTTCCAAGTGGCATATTTTTAACCAGAAGATTTTAGCGGCAAAAAGACTTGTCAAAATAGGTATTGTCGGCAAGTATTTCAGAAGCGGTGATTTTTCACTGGAGGATTCTTATATATGCGTAATGGAAGCGGTGAAACAGGCTTGTTGGTGGAATGGGGTTTTACCGGAGATTACATGGATTGATTCTTTGGATGTTGAAAAAAAAGGAAGCGACACAGTTTTGTCCGGATTTGACGGGTTGATTGTTCCTCAAGGCTGGGGCAGCCGCGGAATTGAAGGAAAAATAGAGACAGCCGGATATGCCCGGAAGAAAAAAATTCCATACCTGGGTTTGTGTTTCGGTATGCAGCTTGCCGCAATTGAGTTTGCCAGAAATGTCTGCAAATTAACAGGTGCCAATACCGAGGAGGCAGATCCCAAGACGAAATATCCGATTATTCACATCATGCCGCATCAAAAAGAATATTTAGGAAAAAAGCAATACGGGGCAACCATGCGTCTGGGGGCATGGCCGTGTGTTTTGCAAAAAAATAGTTTAATTTATGAAGCATATAATAAATGGATAAAACTTGGCATAAACAGTTTATATACCTTACCTGAGGTTTTCGAGCGCCACCGTCATAGATACGAATTTAATAATAAATATAAAAAGATTTTCCAAAATTATGGTATGACATTTTCCGGCGTTTCACCGGATGGAATACTGGTTGAGGCGATAGAACTATCCGACCATCCGTTTTTTGTCGGTACCCAATTTCATCCGGAATTTAAGGCAAGGCC
>JACREK010000089.1 GCA_016218275.1 Candidatus Gottesmanbacteria bacterium
TTGCAGCAGATCTAAATCCCGATGTTGTTTTCGGCTAAAAGCTTTGTTATTCCTTAAAGGAAATATTTATTGCGGTAGATTTTATAACATAAGGTGATAATCCAGAGTCAATTTTCGGATTTTATTAAGAAACGAGTATGAGTAAGCTTTTTATATATACAGACGGAGGTGCCCGAGGCAACCCGGGAAGAGCAGCAATTGGTGTGGTGGTCAAAAACGAAAAGGAAGAATTGTTGGCCCGGCTTTTCCGAAAAATTGGGGAAGCCACCAATAATGTTGCCGAGTATCAAGCAGTGATTGCCGCTTTGGAATGGTTGAAGGAAAATTCTCAAATCAACAAATTCTCAAATCAACAAATTATCCAATTCTTTCTTGACTCGGCACTGGTAGTCAACCAGTTAAATGGTTTATTTAAAGTAAAGAATGGAGATTTGAGAAATTTATTGGTTCAGGTAAGACAATTGGAGCAGGAGTTGGGAGGAAATATTTCTTATCAGTTGATACCAAGAGAGAAAAATTGGCAAGCGGATGCACTGGTAAATAAGGCACTAGATAATAGCTGATATTAATCTTTCTTAAGGATACTGCGAAGCAGTAATTCCTCGCAGCTTGTTGCGATTAGTTGTCATCCCGACCGAAGTGGAGGGATCTTTCGCGAATGCGAGATTTCCTCAAACAAGTTGAGAGATTCCTCGACAAGCTCGGAATGACATGATAGACACCTCGTAGCTTGCTACGAGGAGCATCATTTTATGCCTCACAAAAAAACACTTGAATTAGTTGAAGAAAAAAATTCTCCCCGAGCTCTTATAATCGGTGGCAGTCTCATTGCTCCCTATCTTTCAGATGAGCTAAGTAAAAATGGTTGTTCTGTTACAATGGAAGATTCTTATTATCCGTCTCTTGGCCGGTTTAATTATATTTTTCAATTCGGCAATTATGCTTTTGTTAAAGATGCAGTTGCGAAACATTTGTTTTCCGACGGCAAGGTCCTTTTTATTGAAACCGATGAAGAAGAAGTTTTGGAAAAAATTGATAAAGTTAAAGTTCTTTCCGCAGGCGGTCTGTTTTTATGGAAACAGGAAGAGCTAGTCTCACTTATTTTAAAAACAATATTTTCGACAAAAGGGAAAGAAGTAGTTAATTTGAGAAAGATGGGATCGCAAACTCAAAAAATCTACAAACAGACTGTATCTGCCAAACCAAAAACTTCCAAACCAATTGTTCCGGCAGTAGCCGTTCCGGTTTTTAAAAAGTCAAGAATTCTCAACAGGAAAATATTTTTTTTTAGTATAATCTTAAGTTCTCTTGTTATTTTTCTATTGTCAATTTTTTATCCCCTTTTTTCTCTCAAGCGCGATTTGAACACTCTCCGTTCTGATGTAGCCTCTGGCAGTTGGCAGGCAGTACCGGCTGATATAAAAAAAAGCAGGGATAAATTAAGCAGTGCTCAAAATATATATAATTTCATTCTTCAAATCTTTTTTCCCTTAAAAAACATTTCCTATATGAAGGATAGTGAAAAGATTCTTACCACTACCGACAGACTTTTGGCAGCGGGTGAGGATATGTTGTCTTTTTCGACCCAGCTGCAGAAAAATAGTTTTAACTCAGGTGTAACTCTGGCAAACTTCTCAAAAGAAAATCTCTCACTTTTGAAAAACAGAATAGTAAATTTGCAGGAAATAATAACGAGGTCAAAAATGAAAATTGATGAAGTGCAGCTCCCCTTTTTCCCCAAAAGCGATTACATTTTTTTCTTGACTTCTTTTTCCCAAAAACTCGCCGCCATAAACGATCTTCTGCCGACAGTCGACGGATTATTTTTGCCACAGGAGCCAAAGGTGTATCTTGTTCTTTTCCAAAATAATATGGAACTCCGACCAACCGGCGGTTTTATCGGCTCTTTTGGTCTTGTTACGATTGAGAAGGGCAAAGTTATAGATTTTAAGATAGAAGATGTCTATACGGCTGATGGACAACTGAAAGGACATATCGATCCCCCCATCCCCATAAGCAAATACTTAAATCAGCCGCACTTCTTTTTGCGGGATAGTAATTTTGATCCGGACTTTGCCGCCTCTTCTGTCAAAGCCTCTTTTTTTCTCCAGAAAGAACTGGGAACAAATGTTGACGGAGTAATCGGAATAAATCTTTTTGTTCTGCAAAAGATATTGCAGATTATCGGTCCCGTCAAAATCGCAGATTTCGGAGGTGATTTGATTTCTGCCGATAATTTCTTTTTTAAAGCTCAATATTATTCAACCGAAAAGTTTTTCCCCGGCTCCACCCAAAAAAAAGATTTCCTGACTTCCCTGAATAATACTTTGATGCAAAAATTTGAAAATAGCAAAAGCTTGACTCTTATTCAGCTTTTACCGGTTATAAAACAATCTCTTGATGAAAAAAATATTCTTCTTTTTTCAACTGATGAAAAAAGTCAGAAAATTATCGAAAAAAACGGTTGGGGGGGAAGACTGGTAGAGATAAAGTGTGTCGCCAACACGCAGATAGAATCCTGTTTTTCTGATTATCTGGCAGTGATAGAAGCAAATCTGGGCGTGAATAAAGCCAATTATTTTATCATCAAATCCGTGACTGTCGAGAAAAAGATCGATACAGAAGGAAAAATTGAAACGTTAGTTACCTTAGCGTATGAAAATTCTGCCAGCAGTGAAATCTTTGGCGAAGTTATCTATACCAATTATCTCCGGCTGTTTGTGCCAGCGGGGAGTCAACTTATAAATATTACTTTTAATGGGATGGAACTGTCTTCTTCTGAAGTGGATATAGAGAATTACGGTTTGGATAAAATGTCATTTGGATTTTTGCTAAAGATTGCTCCGGAAAATAAAGGAGTGGTGAAAGTAAGATACACTCTCCCCCGTTTTATTTCTCCTGAAATATCTTCTTATCAATTTTTCTACCAAAAACAGGGCGGTGATAAAGTAGCGCCATTGGTTCTTTCTTTAAACTCACCCTCCCAATACTTTTTCAAGCCGACAAATTTCAAGTCGACAAGCGAGAAGGAAATATTTTACTCTACAGATACATCAGTTGATCGAATATTTTCCTTTAGCCGCTAAGCCGTAAAACATAATTCAGCAGCTCCTCACCCCTTTTTTTATAATCCTCTTTTTTACTCGTCTCCATTTCGGTGATAAAATCCAGGACGGTTGCGGAAA